>DASXUJ010000095.1 GCA_036504895.1 Syntrophorhabdaceae bacterium | reverse complement strand
TTCCTCGGCATTCTTCAAGGGGGTATAGGATACCAATGGAACAATATTTATATGGAGAACCGTTTCAGGCATTATTCCAACGGGGGTACATCAAGCCCGAATGAATCGGTGAATGCTTACACAATCAGCATGGGTTGGGCTTTTTGACCTTCAGTGTGTGAGGAGATATGACCGTCCTGTGTGGGCGCATCCCGTCTGTAGTCAGACATTTTGAAGCGGGATGAAACAGATCAGGAGACATCAATGGATACAGATGCCAAAGCCACCGTGAAAGTACCGGTTGCGGTGATCCTGGCAAGCCTGGTGATTGTGATAGCGGGGATGAAAGCAGCCAGTTCGCTTCTGGTTCCCCTTTTTGTAGCACTGTTCATCGCAGTCGTCTGTATTTCGCCCCTCTTCTGGATGCAGCGCAAAGGTGTGCCCAGAGTAATTGCCGTTATCATCATACTTCTTGTTATTCTTTTCCTGGGTCTGGCGTTCGGCGCGTTGATCGGCCCTTCACTGAATCAGTTCCTGAGTTCCCTTCCCGGCTACCAGGAGCAATTGTCGGACCATCTCACGAATCTGATAAGCTGGCTCCGCACAAAGGGCATCCATATTTCCGCGAAAGACCTGCCCCGTGTTCAGCCGGGATGGGTGATGAGCTTCGCGGGGGGCATATTCTCCGCTTTGAGCAGTGTCCTTACGAACGGGTTCCTTATATTGCTTACCGTCGTCTTTATCCTTTTAGAAGCTGAATATTTTCCCCAAAAATTGAGGGTGCTTTTGAAGAACCCCGACAGATCCATGCATGCAATCGAGAAGTTTGCCCTGAGCGCCAGACGGTACCTTATCATCAAGACTATCGTCAGCGCCGCAACCGGCCTGGTGATCTGGCTGTGGCTCCTGATTCTCGGAGTGGATTATCCCGTATTATGGGGAACACTCGCATTTGTGCTCAATTTTGTACCCAATATCGGTGCCGTCATTTCCGCCTTACCTGCCGCCCTTCTCGCACTGGTCCAATTGGGGGTGGGGCATGCCCTGCTCACCATTCTCGCTTTTATCACGGTCCATATAGTAATCGGTAATATTATAGAGCCCAAAATAACCGGCAAAGGACTGAATTTATCGACCCTGGTCGTTTTCATCTCTCTCGTTTTTTGGGGATGGGTTTTAGGGCCGATCGGAATGATTCTCTCCGTGCCCCTGACCAATCTTCTCAAAATAGCGCTCGAAAGCAGTGAAGAAACCACACGGTATTCCGTCCTTCTCGGGTCCCATGAAGAAGTGAAAACGTCCGTAGTTCAAAGCTCTCGAGCCGATTAGTTTGATTACCCAATCAATTATGGACCATTTCGTCTCGTCGGTGCGATAACACCCGACTTATCCACGCCCACCCGCAGTGCCTGAATGTCATTAAAAAAAGGAAGCCTGTACGCCGACGTGCCTCAGGAGAATTGTCGATATTGCGACAGACATTAAAAGAAAGGGGTAATAGCTTTTACAAAGGCAGTCAAGTATGGCGAGCCGAACCGTTGCGCGTTTCCTGTTCGGTTGAGATTAAAAAACGGCGGGGAACAGCCGGTAAACAATTATAAGTATAAAGCTGTCATCCCAAAAAGAGGGAGGAGATGCATCATGGTCAGAAAAAACATATTCCTTGCGGTATTATTCGTATCCGTCACATTTCTGGCAAGTAGCTACGTGGCATGTTTTGCTCAGCCTGCCGATAATACGGGAACCAATAAAAGGGACCGATCGCAGGAAGAGCTTACTGCGGAAAAACAGGGTCAATCGAAACAGGACCTCGAGATTACCCAGAAGATCCGTCGGGCGATCACGAGCGACAAATCAATGTCAACATACGCACGTAATGTGAAGATCATTACTACCGAAGGAAAAGTCACATTAAAAGGACCCGTCAGATCAGAGGACGAAAAAAAGAGTGTCGAGGAGAAAGCGGCCCAGATAGCGGGAAATGAAAACGTGAAGAGCGAGATTGATATCGCCCCTAAAAAGAAAGGAAAGTAAAAATAAAGGAGGTAAAACGCATGGCTAAGAATATCGCAGTCTATGGAATTTATAAAACCCGTGAGATGGTTGAGCGGGCAGTCGAAGCACTGAAAAATGCAGGTTTCCGTTCCGAGGATATCTCGGTGCTCTTTCCCGAAAGCGGGGGTACCAAGGAATTTGCGATCGAAAAAGAGACGAAGGCCCCTGAAGGGGCAGCGACGGGCGCGGGCACCGGGGCGGTCATCGGAGGCGCTTTAGGGTGGCTTGTAGGGATCGGTCTATTAGCCATCCCAGGCCTTGGGCCTTTCATTGCGGCAGGCCCCATAATGGGAGCCCTTGCGGGAGCCGGCGCCGGAGGTGTGGCCGGCGGGATAGCGGGGGCGCTGATCGGGATGGGCATACCCGAATATGAAGCCAATCGCTATGAAGGGCGGATCAAACAAGGAGGTATCCTCCTCTCTGTCCATGCAGACGATAGGGATTGGAAAAACAGGGGTAAGGAAATATTGCAGAAAACAGGGGCTGAAGACATAGGATATAAGAGTGAAGCCGGTGCGGATTATGACAAAAGCGACAAACCACGGCCGGATAAGCCTCGTGAGGCGCAAAGCCGTAATGAGCCCACTCGTCCGGTCACCGGAGAGCCCCTGGACAGACCGCCCGCGGACACCTTACATACACCGCCCGGAGAGCGTGTCGGTCGAAGAAGCACCGATACCTTTGCTTCACCCATCAAAGATCCCTCTCTTGGTGATTAAGACAGGAAACGGGGTAAGTCTTCAGGATCTTCTGAACACTTACCCCGTTCTCTTAAAGCGAATAAACCAGTTATCCGGTTCATGACCCGATAAACAAATCGTCCATATCAACGACTCCACCGCCGGCTTCCGATGGAGATGATATTATGTCATTTATGCGGGAATGAAAGATTATTAGATGTTGGGATAGAAGAGTTGGTATATATGGGCCGTGGAGGATTCGAACCTCCGACCAATTGATTAAGAGTCAACTGCTCTACCGGACTGAGCTAACGGCCCAAGATGAGTTTTTATAACACAGACAATGGACGCGCGCAAGAGGAAAATTGACAAATCCGCCTGTTCCCCATGGTTTCGGAAGAGGCTCCTCATTTATCATTTCCTTTCCACAATGTCGGATAACAATCCCGGGCTGATAGCTTTTCGATGGCGTCTCTTCCCTGCCGTTGATCATGACCGCGGGAGATATTTAGTAATTGTGATTATATTCAGGCACACCGGTATGAGATCGGATGCTGATCGGTGAGCGAAAAGGATGGGGCAAAAAACGATATGAAGAGACTCGGACTGGCGGGAAAAAGCATTCTTCCAATTTACAAGCCCGTCGTGTGGTTATTGGGCTATAATACGCGGGAAAATGGTGAAACCGGCCCTACAGGTTGTGAGCCCGATCCTGGGTCCGATACCGGCCTCAGTCTGAATATCATGAGCTTCAATATCCGACGGGGGACTGCGAAGGACCGGAATAATCACTGGATTTTTCGCCGGAACCTCGTACATCAAATATTGGACCTCTATCGCCCGGATGTATTGGGTCTCCAGGAGGCAATGGACTTTCAAATCGCCGCACTCCGGAGGATGCTTCCCGGTTACGCAATGGTGGGCAGCGGCGGTCTGGGGGGCAGCGAAGGAATGCACACTGCCATCTTTTTCAACGAGACCCGGTTTTCCCTGTTCGAGGAAGGCACGTTTTGGTTATCGGATACCCCCGATGTCCCGGGTTCGAAAGGGTGGGGAAATATCCTGCCCCGAACCTGCACCTGGGTTCGTCTCATAGAAAAGGAATCAGGACAGGGTTTCTATTTCTACAACACCCATCTTAACCACATCTCCCAGCGATCGAGAAAAAAGAGTGTGGTTTTTTTAGCCCAACGCATACAAGAACGTGCATTTCAGGACCCTTTTGTGCTTATGGGTGATTTTAACGCCAGGGAGAGGAGCGCGCCCATCAAATACCTGAAAGGCAAAGTCCATCTGAATATGAAGGCAAGAGGAGGGAGTTTAAATCCCGTCCCTTTGCTGGACACTTTCCGGCAAAGGTACCCGAAACGGCGAAATGTGGTGACCTTCCACGGGTTCCGCAGGTTCCTGTTCCGTTTCCGGCTCGATTATATTTTCGTCCCTTCTATCTTCAAGGTCCATGATGTCAAGATCATTCAATTGCGCTGGAAAAAGTGTTATCCTTCGGACCATTTTCCTATTTTGACCAGGATTGAGATCCCTGCATCCCTGACCGATTTGAATTCAGACCACGGCCCCGACGAGAAGAAGGCCGCCCCCAAAAGCGAGATAAAAAGGGGAAAGCCGGTTCTCCCTCACCAAAAACCGGACTCGAAGGGTGATACACGGGGTAAGTGAAAGACAAGGTGAAAATGAAAGACTGAAGTTCCGCTCTTTTCGGGCATGGCCCCGCCGTTCGCTTTGCTATCCTGGAGACGACCACGTTTTTAGGGTCCCGGCCGAGGGATTCGGGGGCCCGGAATCGCCATTGCCACATCCCTGCTCAGTGCTGCCAGTATTCTGCTATATGCCTGAACCAGGGCCTGGTAGTCCCGGCCGTGAACGGGTTCGATGTAGCGTCTTCTGCTCGATAGGATCACCTTTTTTTCCTGGGTCTCCGAGATTGTCCACCAAGCTTCTATGGATGCCTTTGATTCCAGTATGCCGGTCATGCTGACGATCTCCACGCGAACACGGTAGTCCGGCTCCCGGGCGCCGATCCATGGGAATTGGTATATTGCTTTACTGCAGGCAAATTTCGAAATATTTTCGGCAAGGACGTGAGAGAGGTTGCCCGGCAGGGGTTGCGCCCACTGGTCGAAGGGGGCGTAACTGATCTCGTTTTCCGAAGGGGTGGTCGCAATCTGGGATTTTGTCAGGTATGGCGGCACCACTATAGGGCCAATGCCTATGGTCGGGCAGTTGTCACTTGTCTTGCCCGCCATTTCCCTGATATCGGGCGGTGAACTAAGCACATAGAATCTCGTGGCAGGGGAATTTGCACACCCCGTGATCACCGACAGCACGACACATGCTAATCCTGACATGAACAGGAAGTTTTTCATCTCGCCGCCTCCTTGGTACCTTTCTTTCCATAGATAAGCATTTCGGGATGCTGGTCCAGAGTATCAGCCAGGGTTCTCATGGATCTTGCCGCACCCTCGAACTCTTCGAGAGTCTTCATCAACCGGTATCCCATGGGTGAATCGCCTGCCATAACCCCCTCCGCATTGCCCAATACCGTGTGGGACCTCTTCAGGGCGATCCCTGCCTCGTCGGCGGCTTTTGTCACGCTCGCGATAAGGGGTCCGATGTCGCCCTCTATTCGTGATGCCAGTTTTTTGACCTCCCGGACCGCCTCGTTGACGTTCGTCCCCGCGGGCCCAACCTGGCGGTCAACATTCTTCACCAGGGTCCTTGTCTCGTTTACCCCTTCACTGATAGACCGGAGCATTGCTGCCAGTTCCGGTGAATTGACTATTTTGGAAATGGCCGTCATTGCTTGCTGTGTCTCCTTGAAAATATCCTCGATGGGAAGCTTCTCAAGTTTACGCGTCAACTCCTGGATAGGAGTCGGTATGGTGGGGATCTCCGTATATCCGGGTTCAGTCCCTACGAATACGGCCGGACTGCCCGGGTAAAGATCGAGGGTTATCATCATTTGGCCCGTCACGAAGCTCTGCATTGCCAGCTGGCCGCGAAATCCCTTATCGACCAGTTTTTGGATCATGCCCTTTTGCGTTCCAATCGGCTCACTGGTGGTTTGTCCTTCTATTTCTACGCTGGCTTGCCCCAGTTCCACAATAACGGGAATATTGGCGGACAGGTCCTTGGGATTAAAACTCAGTTTGATCTCTTTTACCTCTCCCACTTTCACGCCCCGAAAGAGTACGGGCGAGCCCACGGAGAGCCCTGCCACCGAACCCTTGAAGAACATCACATACTTGGGCAAGTGTTTGAAAAACTTTCCGGAACCGAGGATGAAAACCGCCGCCACGAGGAGGGCGATGGCGCTTACCATGAAGATGCCGACAACCGTCTTGTTTACCTGTGTGCTCATAAGGTTTTAACCTCTCGATTTATTGTGGGGTTATCGACTTCTCCCCTGGTGAGAAAATTCCGTACCCTGCGGTCGGTAGATTCGGCGAGGAGCCGCTTCGGATCACCGTGGGCCGTCATGGTCCTCGATTCAACATCGAGGAACACCGAGTTGTTCCCGATGGCAAAGATGCTTGCCAGTTCATGGGTCACAATTACCACCGTGGCCCCGAGGCTGTCCCGAAGCTCCAGGATAAGGTCATCGAGGAGCCTTGCGCTTACCGGGTCTAGGCCGGCGGAGGGCTCGTCAAAAAACAGGATATCGGGATCGAGCGCCATAGCCCGGGCCAATCCCGCCCTTTTTTTCATACCGCCGCTGATCTCCGAGGGATAGAAATCCTCGAAACCTGCAAGGCCCACGAGGGCCATTTTAAGGGAAACGATTTTGCGAATCTGGGGAGGCCGAAGGGTCGTATACAACTCCAGAGGGAGGGCCACATTTTCCGCCAGGGTCATGGAGCTCCACAACGCGCCGCTCTGGTAGAGTATTCCGAAACGCTTCATGAACTGCTGGCGCTCGGGGGGGTCCATCTTCCAGAAGTCCACGCCGCCATAAAGGACCTGCCCGGCAGAAGGCTCTTTCAGCCCCACGAGTATCTTGAGGAGCGTGCTCTTGCCGCACCCGCTGCCCCCCATGATGATGAATATATCTCCGCGGTTGATCGTGAAATTGAGGTCCCGCATAAGAATAAAACTCCCGTAGCCCATGTTGAGGCCCTTTACTTCAATTACCGCCCTTTCGTCCATTGGTTTTTCCTCAGAACCCGAGTACATTACACACAATCGTGATGATCGCAGTGGCGACTATAATGCTTACAATGCCAGTCACCACAGCCGAAGTGGCCGCATACCCGACCGCCGATGCGCTCCGTTCGCACTGCATGCCTCTCAGGCAGCCAGAGAGGGCTACCAGGACTCCGAACACGGCGCCATGAAAGAGGCCGATCCATACGTTGGTGAGGTTCAACGCCGCCTTCGTCTGATTGAGGTAGACGATGGGGTTGAGGTCAAGCATGGCGACGCCGACTATCATGCCCCCGAGAATACCCATGATATCCGAATAGATACAGAGGAGAGGCATCATTACAGTGAGGGCCAGCATTCTGGGCAGGACAAGGAATTCCATAGGAGTTACGCCCAGGGTCTTCATAGCGTCAATCTCCTCGTTTACCTGCATGGTTCCGAGCTGGGCGGCATAAGCTGCGCCCGTTCGTCCCGCCATGATAATCCCCGTCATGATGGCGCCCATTACCCGCACCATGGCAATGCCTACGAGATCTGCCACGTAGATCTGGGCGCCGAAGGTCTGAAGCTGTATGGCGCCCACAAAGGCGAGGATAAGTCCCACGAGAAGGCTGATCAGGGATACTATGGGCAATGCCTGCGATCCGCTTTCCTGGAGGAACAGCAGGATATCGGACCACCGTAGAGTGGCCCTGCCCATGAGCAGGCGAACCACTGAAACACCCGCATCACCCAGGAAATCCATCACTTCGCCCAGACCTGCAACGAACTTAAGGGTTGAGCCGCCGATCCTCGACATGATCGGCTCTTTCCCTGCCCCCTTCTTTGCGCCGACCCTTTCAGGCACGGCGAGGGCGAGTTTCAGAAGTCGCCGCGCGCCTTCGGGAAGGCCGTCCGTTTCAACAGCGATGCCCTTGCGCTCGCATATTTCCCTCACGCCCAGAAGGAAGGTGAGGAAGCTGCTGTCCCAGTCGGTGAGCGACCTGGTATCGAAAATAACTTTTGTGGCCGATGGAACCGCGCTCACCCGGCTCTCCACGTCTTCAAGGGGAGGTTGGGACGTTTCCGTTGTCCAGACACCGGTCAGCCCGATGACGAGGGTTCCTTGCGGAATATCGGAGAAGGTGAGCCCCGCGGACCCGCTATTCAGACCGTCGGTTTCTATTTCTTTGGTTTTCACCACGTCGCCTCCCTTCCATGGTGGTTCTGCCTCACACCCCGGGCCATGGTCCCGGAAGCAACATCTCTAGTCCTTGCCGGAAGGTTCCGTCATTTCATCCGCCGCAGTGACCCAGCCGCCCCCCATGGCCTTGTAGATGTTCGAAACGGCTATGAGGGTGCTTGCCCGGGCCTGCACCAGGCTCAACTCCGCCGGAAAAAGCTGGGTCTCCGAATAGAGCACTTCAAGGTACGATGTGTAGCCTCCGACATACTTGAGTCGGGCAAGGCGGGCATACTCCCTGTATGCGGCCACCCGCCTCTCTTCAGCCATGGACTGCTCTCCCAGCTTCTGACGGGATACCAGGGCATTCTCCACGTCGGCAAAGGCTTTCTGGATCGTCTGCACGTAGGATTCAAGGGCCGCCTTCTGGCCCGCCGTCACGGTCGCCACCTGTCCGGCAATGTTGCCGGCGGTAAAGATGGGGCCTGTAATGGAGCCGCCGTAGTTCCAGATAGTGCTCGGCCCCCGAAAAAGGTTCCATGTGTCGGTGCTCAAAACACCTAAGGCGCCCGTAAGAGAGATCGACGGGAAGTAGAGTGCCCTTGCTGCCCCTATCTGCGCGTTGGCTGCAATGAGGTTCTGCTCGGCCTGGAGGATATCGGGACGCCTCTCGAGGAGCTGGGACGGGAGCCCTGCGGGTATTGCAGGACTTAAAAGGTCGCCAAGGACCTTGCCCCGCGCGATGGGGCCCGGGTTTCGTCCGAGCAGGATCGAGAGGGCGTTCTCTGTCAGCGCTATCTGGGTCTCGATCTGCGGGATCTGCACCGCCGCAGTTTCGTATTGCGATCGCGCCTGCTCCACGGTTATCTTCGAAACTTGCCCGTACTTTTGCTGAAGCTCGAATATCCTTACGGAGTCGCCGTATGTTGCGAGGGTGCGCTTCGAAATCTCCAGCTGCTCGTCGAGGGCGCGCAGCTGAACATAAGAAGACGATACCTCGGCTACAAGAGAAAGAATAACTCCTCGCCGGGCCTCTTCCGTGGCGAGCAGGTTAGCCTTCGCCGCCTCACTCAGGCGCCGGATGCGCCCCCAGAGGTCTATTTCCCAGCTCGCGCCCGCGAAAACCTGCAGGTTCGTAAACGGGTTCTTCTCCGGCTCAGGAATCGGGGCATTCCGCGAGAGGCGCTGGCGAAGGGCGCTTCCCGTATAGTCTACCTGGGGGAAAAGGGCCGAACGGGTAGTCATAAGGATACCCTGGGCCGCCTCAATGTTGGCAACGGCAATCTTCACGTCCCTGTTGTGGGCGAGAGCTTCCGCGATAAGCAGGTCGAGTACCGGGTCGTTGAAGTGTTTCCACCACTGGGTGTTGGCCGTCTCGGCCGCCTGCCCCGGCTCGTACCTGTAGGACTGAGGAACATCGATGTCGGGACGCTTATAATCCGGACCCACGGCGCAGCCGGCCGCACAAAGGATAATTATAATGAGGATCGGAATCCGCTTCATCTCACTCGCTCCCTTTTGTGCCGGGCGGCAGAGGAGCCGGATCGCCGATACCGGGGCCTTTATCTCCATTGGCCGCAGCGGCCTTCTTTCTTGCGGTCCGCTCGCTCAGCTTATCGAAAAGGTAATAGAAGAGCGGCACGTAGAGCATGGCCAGGGTCGCCTCCCCGATCATGCCGCCCATAATGCCTGTGCCGATAGAGTGGCGGGCGTTCGCGCCCGCGCCTGTCGCGATAGCGAGAGGCAAGACCCCGAATATGAAAGCCAGGGAGGTCATGATAATGGGCCTCAGCCGCTCCTCGCCGGCTTTGATTGTGGCATCCATGATCGACAGTCCCTGCTTTCTCAATTCTGTGGCGAAGGTCACCCGGAGGACCGCGTTCTTTGCCCCGAGACCTATGAGGACCAGGAGGCCGATTTGGAAATAAACGTCGTTATTGAGACCCCGCAGCCAGTTGAAGATCAGGGCGCCGAGGATCCCGAAAGGCACCGCCGTCATGACCGAGCCCGGCAGCGTCCATGATTCGAACTGGGCGGCAAGGACGAGAAAGACGATGATGAGACCGAAAATAAAGGCGCTGGACGACGTCCCGCCCGATTTTTTTTCTTCGTACGCCATTCCGGACCAGGCGTACCCGTATCCCGAAGGGAGTACCTCTTTGGCCACTTCCTCCATGGCCTTGAGCGCGTCCCCGGAGCTGTAGCCGGCAGCAGCGTTGCCCGTTACATAGGCGGCCGGGAACCCGTTGAAGTGGGGCACGAGGTCGGGTCCCGTGACGTAGCTCGTTCGTATGACCGCAGACAAGGGAACCATCTGGCCCGTCGCAGACCGCGTATAGAGTTTTGTCACGTCCATCGGGGTCTTCCGATAGGGGGCGTCAGATTGGAGCACCACATTCCAGACCCTGCTGTACTGGTTGAATTGGCTGATCTGTATTGAGCCGAACTGTGCCTGGAGCGCGTTGTATACGTCGACGATCGGCACGTTGAGAAGGACGGTTTTTGAACGGTCCACCTCGGCCTTTAATTGTTGTGAAGCAGCCCGGAAGGTTGTATTGAGGCCGGCAAGCTCGGGCCTCGTTCGCGCCTTGGCAAGGAACTGCTCGGTAATCTCGTAAAGGCGCGCAGGGTCCCCCGCTTCTTTGTCCTGGACCCAGAATTCGAAACCTCCGGTAGTGCCTATGCCCGGAATTGCCGGGGGCGCAATGGGAATGGTGGATCCTGTCTCGATCAGGCGTGCTTCTTTCCGTACCGCACCGAGCACCGCGTCGGAACTCTCCTTGCGCGCCCGTTCCTTCGAGGAATAGCGGTCCTTAAAATCCTTCAGGGTCACGAAGAAAGTCGACACGTTAGGTTTGTACTGGGCATCGAGAAGGCTGTACCCGTTTACCACGGTCCTGTTATCCACCGCGGGATTCTTGGCAAAAAGTGCGTCTACCTGTCGCGCGGTCTCCGATGTCCTCTTCAGGCTGGCCGCATCAGGCATAACGATCTGAGCCATGACGTAACCCTGGTCCTCGTTCGGCACGAAAGCCGTCGGGATCGTGCGGAACAGATAGAGAAGGACCATGACCATGACGCCCAGGAGAACAAAGGCAATCCCCATTCTTTTTATCATGAGCACGACGGCATCGCCGAAACCCAGGGTAAAACGGTCGAAACCCCTGTTGAACCAGGCAAAAAACCTGAAGAACCAGCCGAGAACACCCTTCTTGGGAGGCACGGTATGTTTCAGCATGATTCCACACATAGCCGGAGTCAGGGTGAGCGCCACGAATCCGGAGAGGGCCACGGAAATCACGATGGTGATGGCGAACTGCTTGTAAAGCTGCCCGGTAGTGCCGGGAAGAAAGGCAGCAGGGATAAACACGGAGGCCATCACAAGCACCACCGCGATAAGCGACGCGCCGATCTCCTCCATGGCCTTTATGGTCGCCTCTCTCGCGCGGAGATGGCTTTTGACCATGATCCGCTCCACGTTCTCCACCACCACGATGGCATCGTCAACTACCATTCCTATGGCAAGCACAATCCCGAAAAGGGTCAAGAGGTTGATGGAGAAGCCCAGGGCGAGCATCCCGCAGAAAGTGCCTATGAGGGAGACGAAGATGGCCACAATGCAGATGATCGTGGAGCGAAAGCTCTGGAGAAAGAGATAGACCACCAGGATCACCAGCAGGATCGCCTCGAAGAGGGTATGAATCACCTCCTCGATAGAAAGCCTCACAAAATCGGTGGTATCCAGGGCAATGACGTATTCGATACCGTCAGGCATCGCTTTCTTCATATCTTCCATTGTTTTTCTGACAGCTTTGGAGACTTCGAGGCCATTCGCCCCGGGTTGCTGATAGACGATGATCGGAGTCGCCGGGGCGCCGTTCAGCTTGTTGTCGTCGATGTACTGCCGCCTTCCCATTTCGGTGCGGGCAACGTCTTTCACGCGGACGATTGCGCTGCCGTCCGGGTTTGCCCGGAGGATGATCTCCCCATACTCGGAAGGTTTCACAAAGGGGGCCTGGGTAATTACCGGGAAGGTTAATTGCACCTTTTCGTCATTCGGCTCCTGTCCAACCTGTCCGGCCCCAAAGAGGGCATTCTGGTTCGCTACGGCAGTCTGGATATCCGTGGTAGTGATCCCGAGAGAGGCCATGTGGTCGGGGTTCATCCATATGCGCATAGCCTGGTCCGGCACGCCGAAGATCTGTGCCTGCCCCGCGCCGTTTATCCGCTTGATCGCATCGAGCACATAGATGTTCGTGTAGTTGGTCACATACTCCGCACTGTACCGGCCGTCCTTGTTGTATACGGAGATAATCATGAGGGGGGTGGAGGACTTTTTCTGGACCGAGACACCGTACTGTGCCACTGCCTGGGGGAGTTGAGGCATGGCCAGGTTTACTCTGTTCTGCACCTGAACCTGGGCAATATCCGGGTCGGTGTCGAGGGTGAAGAAGACCGTTATGGTCATCTGCCCCGTATTGGAGCTCGTGGATGTCATGTAGAGCATGTTGTCGACGCCGTTGATCTGGGCCTCGATAGGCGATGCCACGGAGTCGCCGACGGTTTTTGAATCGGCCCCCGGATAGGTGGTCGTCACCTGGACCTGAATGGGCGTGATGGAGGGGTACATGGCGACGGGCAGGGCCCTCATCGCCACCAGACCCGCGATCACGATGATAATTGAGATTACGGTGGCGAAAATGGGCCGCTCTATAAAGAACCTGGAGAACATGGCTCAGTTCCTCCCCCGGTTCTTGCCTTCACCTTTGTCAGGGCTCGTCGCTTCCGTTTTAGCCGGTGCGGGTGCCGGTGCTCCTTTGGCGTTCGGAACATAAGGTTTAACGGCAACGGTCGCGCCCGGACCAAGGGTGAGTCCGCCGTCGACGACGATCCTGTCGCCGGTACGAAGCCCTTCATTAACGAACACGTCGTTCCCAACCCAGTCACCGACCACTATGGGTCGGGGTTCGGCCTTCTCTTCTTTAGAGACCACCCAGACGAAGTGCCCTTTCGCCCCTTGCTGGACCGCCCTTTGAGGCACTACAACCGCGTTTGGGCGGATCGCGCCGAGGATGCGTGCCCTGACAAACTGTCCCGGCCGGAGCCGGTCATCGGGATTCGGGATCGTGCTTCGGATGAGGAAGGTGCCCGTTTGGGGGTTAAATTCAGCGTCGGCAAAGGTGATGGTGCCTTTCTTCGGAAATATGGTACCGTCGGCGAGCACGACCTCCACGATGAATGCCTGGTCTTTGGGCAGACGCAGAAGACCGCTTTTCTGCTCGCCCCGGTACTTGAGCAGATCGTTCTCCGAGAGGCTGAAGTTCACCCACATCGGGTCGGTCTGGGCCACGTAGGTAAGAAGGCTGTTCGCCTGATTCACGTAAGCGCCGCCCTGAACCCGCGCATAACTTGAAAGCCCGGTTACAGGAGTGCTGATCGTGGTGTAGCTCAGATTAAGCCTTGCCTGCTCCACCTCCGCGCCTGCCGTTTCCACTGCCGCCGCCGAAGACTGCTCCTGACCCGTGGCATCATCGAGGTCTTTTTGGGACAGGGCATCCTGCTCGGTAAGGGGCTTGACCCGTGCGAGGTTCGCCCGGGCGGTTGTCAATCGGGCGCGCTGCTGGGCGAGCACGCCTCGCGCGGCATCGAGCTGCGCCTGGAATGGCTTGGCGTCCATGGTGAACATAACCGTTCCGGCCTTCACCAGGGTCCCTTCCTTGTAGAGCCGCTTTTCCAGAAATCCGTTTACCCGCGCCCTGATCTCCACCTGGTGGGAACTCTGCGTCTGTCCCACGAACTCGAGGGTGACGGGTGTGTCCCTGGGCGAGATGGTCATCACCGTTACCGGGGCCGGAGGGCGTGCCTGGGATTTGGTCTCTTTCTTGCAACCCCCCGCAATGGTCGCAGCCATAAGTGCAATGATCAGGCCGAGCAAAGGTATCCTCACAAAAAGACGCAGCCCTGATAGATTTAATCGGCCCATAAGATTACCTCCTTGCGAAATAAAAACAAAATCGCCTCCCGGGCTTTTTTAACTTTTTTTAAGGTCTACAATCTCCATCTTGTGATTCCCTTCCGGATGCAGGCGCGAAGGCCCCTCGATCACGATCACCATATCTCCTTCGATGGTCTGGCTTCTTGTCCAGGATCTCGCGTAGTCACTCCAATCCTCGATGTCGCCCGGCTCGTGGATGGGGAAAATGCCGTAGGAGAAATTGAGGGCGCTGCACACGGGTTCCGCGCGGGATGCTGCGGCGATCCATACGGGCAGCCTGAACCTCCCGATCCTGCGCGCCGTAGCACCCGTATGAGTGGGTATGAAAATTGCGGCAACAGGCATTCTCTCGACAATACTCTGCATGGAGACAGAAATAAGATCGCCCTTATCCGCCTCTTTGCCCAACCCAATCGCCCTCAGGGCCTCCCGCATACTGAGGCCGGAACGGGAAGGCTCGGTTTCCCGGGCAATCCGGCCGAGCATTTCCACCGCTTCGACAGGATATTTACCCATGGCGGATTCTTCGGAAAGCATGACGCAATCGGTCCCGTCAAGAATGGCGTTTGCCACGTCCGTGGCCTCGGCCCGCGTGGGACGGCGATTGTCCGTCATAGACTCGAGCATCTGGGTCGCGGTAATGACCGGCTTCCCCACTATATTAGCCTGCCGCGTAAGTTGTTTCTGCACCATGGCGATACGCTCGATGGGGATCTCGACGCCGAGGTCCCCCCGGGCAATCATGATCCCGTCCGCGACTTCCAGGATTTCGTCGATACGCTCAAGAGCGCGGGTACGCTCTATCTTTGCAATAATGAAGGGTATGCGGCCCGATTCCTTCGCCGCCTCTCGGACCGCGAGAATATCATCCCGCGACTCCACGAAGGACTGGCTGATTGCATCGACCCCGCTCTCTATGGCAAACTTGAGGCACTCCCGGTCCCGATCCGTAAATGCGCTGATGCCGAGGTCGATGCCGGGAAGGTTGAGACCTTTCCTGGATCTCAGCTCGCCCCCCACGAGAACCTTGCAATGAACGTCCGCCCCCTGAACTTCTTGAACCTCGAGCTGGATAAGTCCGTCGTTGAGAAAAAGAGTGTTCCCCGGCTTTACCACGGCGGGTAGCTTTTTGAATGTCACGGATGCCAGGGATTCATTGCCTGTCACGTCCCTGGCGGTAAGGGTGAAGGTCCCCTCCTGCGGAAGGTAGACCGGCTCGTTTTCAATCTGACCGATCCGCATCTTCGGTCCGGGCATGTCCGCCATAATGGTGATATTCCTGCCCGCCCCTTTCGCAGCGAAGCGGAGTCTCTCGATGGTCTGCCTGTGGCTTTCGAACTCTCCGTGAGAGAAGTTGAGGCGGGCCACGTTCATGCCCGCCCGGATCATCCGCTCAAGCATCTCCGGAGAACCGGACGCCGGTCCGATGGTACATACGATCTTTGTTTTATTGCGAGGAAGATTCATTATTTCCCATCCTTTCTTATACGCGCCTCGTTCATCGCACCGGGCACGATTTAACGTTCCAGATATGGGCCGCATATTCTGCGATGGTACGGTCACTCGAGAACTTTCCCGAACCGGCCACGTTGAGTATCGCTTTTCGCGCCCAGCCATTCCGGTCTTCATACAACTCACACATGCGCTCGTCTGCGTCCAGATAGGCTCCCAGGTCGGCAAGATGCATATATCGGTCCCCCCAGGGCAGCAGTACGTCGATCAAGGGGGTAAAGATACCCGGATCATGACGGCTGAAGTGGCCCGAGGCGATCAAGTCGATGGCCGCACGGGTCTCCGGTTCATTCTCATAGTGCCAGTAAGGGTTGTACCAATCCCGGCTTCCGGTTACCTGCTCCGCGGTGAGGCCGAAAAGAAAGAAATTCTCCTCCCCTGCCTCTTCAGCCATCTCGATCGTGGCGCCGTCCCTGGTGCCAATGGTAAGGGCCCCATTCATCATGAATTTCATGTTGCTCGTGCCGCTGGCTTCGTAGCCTGCGGTTGATATCTGATTGGAGACGTCGCAGGCGGGGATGAGCCGCTCTGCCAATGAGACGGAGTAGTCCGGGAGGAAAAGGACCTTGAGCCGGCCGGCCGCTGCCGGGTCGCCGTCAATGGTCTCCGCGAGATTGTTGATGAACTTTATGACGAGCTTGGCGAGGTGGTAAGCGGGGGCCGCCTTGCCTGCGAAGAAGAAGGTACGGGGGGCCATCTCGATTTTCCGATTCTCCCTCAGGCGGTTGTAGAGGACAATAATACGGAGCGCGTTCAGCAGTTGCCGTTTGTACTCGTGAATGCGCTTCACCTGGCAATCGAAGATGGTGTCGGGGTCCGCAATCCTGCCGCTCGTCGCCGTGAGCCAGTCGACGAAGGCCGACTTCTGATCACGTTTGGCTTGGAGAAAGGCGTTTCGGAAGTTCAGATCGTCGGCGAGGGGTTTCAGTTTAGCCAGCTCACTGAGATCGGTGATCCAGTCGGCACCGATGGCCTTCGTGATCGCTGCCGAAAGAAAAGGGTTCGCGAGGAGCAGCCACCGCCTGGGCGTGACGCCGTTGGTCTTGTTACTGAATCGTTCCGGGAATATCTCGGCCAGGTCTTTCACCGTCCGGGTGCGCAGGAGTTGAGAATGAATTGCGGCAACGCCGTTGGTGCTGTGGGTGCCTACGATGGCGAGGTTGGCCATGCGGACTTCTTTTTCCGGCCCCTCCTCGATGATGCTCGCGCCCCGCACGCGGTCTTCCCGGCCCGGAAAACGGCTCCGGACCTTGTCAAGGAAACGCCGGTTGATCTCCAGAATGATTTCGAGGAGGCGGGGCTGCACTATTTCGAACCACACAAGCGGCCACTTCTCGAGGGCCTCGGGTAGTAACGTGTGGTTCGTGTAGGCCAGGGTCCGCCTGGTAATGTCCCACCCTTCGTCCCATCCCAGGTGAGCTTCATCCAGGAGGATTCGCATCAATTCGGGCACTGCCAATGCGGGATGGGTGTCGTTAAGCTGGATGGCAGCCTTCTCGGGCAGGGCGCTCCAGTCTGCGTTACCCGCCCGAAAACGTCTCAGGAGGTCCTGGAGCGAGCATGCCACGAGAAAATATTCCTGCACAAACCGCAGCCCTTTCCCCATACTTGTGGTATCGTCGGGGTAAAGTACCCGGGTAAGAGATTCGCTTGCGAGCGTCTGGGCCAGGGCCCCCACGAAATCTCCGCCACTGAACGCCTGGAAATCAAAAAAATCGGGAGCCGCAGCCGCCCAGAGCCGCAGGGTATTGATCGTCTTTCCCCCATAGCCCACCACGGGGCGGTCAAAGGGGATGCCGAGCAGGGTGGATGCACGTCCCGGAACTGCCCGCAGGCTTCCCCTGTGCAATTCAAAGAAGGTGTTGAGCCTTATTTCCACGGTCTCTTCCGGACGGGCAACTTCCCACGGGTCCGGGCGACGGAGCCAATTGTCGGGATATTCCTCCTGCCAGCCGTCCCTGATCGCCTGCGTGAATATGCCGTACTCATAACGGAGGCCGTAACCCATGCCGGGAAGCTCCATTGTCGCCATGGAATCGAGAAAACATGCGGCAAGTCGCCCCAGTCCTCCGTTTCCGAGACCCGCATCCGGTTCCTGCGCAACCAGGTCATTCCAGTCGAGCTTCTTCTCGGCTGCGAATTCCCTGACATAGGGCATGAGCAGCAGGTTCGTCAGGTTATTCTCAAAGGCCCGGCCCATGAGAAACTCCATGGACATGTAGTAGATCCTTTTCGGGTTTTCGCGCCTATAAGTCTCCTCCGTGCGTATCCAACGCTGGGAGAGGATATCGCGAACCGAGCGGGCCGCCGCCTCAAAACGCTCCCGTATTCCCACCGATGACGGGTCGACCACGTTATCAAAGATAAGGTGGCGTTCGTACAACCCGTCTTTTGCCGTGAACTGAACGGGCCCGCATCCATACCCAGCCATCAGTCTCTCCAGATCTTCAGGCCCGGTCGGGACCGAAGACGGGTTCCCGGCACTCCTTTCGCTTTTGTTCGCACTTCTTCTTTTATTCTCCATGTCGTATCCTTTCAAAATCGGGTTCCCCCCATGGCGGGGGGTTGAATCACTTTCCCTCCTTCACCGCAAGGCTGAGCGATACGAGCCTCGCAATGAAGACGGCCGGATAAAGCTGTCCGACGAGTCCCTCAATCATTACAAAGGAGCGGGCGATGGGGGCAACAGGGGTGATATCGCCGAAACCCATGGTGGTCAGAGCAACCACACTGAAATAGAGGAAATCTTCCGTGCCTTCCACGCTGAACCGGCTGAACTCGTGACTCGCGTCAAAGGCTCCCGGTATGAGGTAGTTGATCATGGCATATACTTTACCGAAGAGGCCGGCGATCATGAGGTGCGCGGCAATGGCCCCCAGGATCCGATGCTTCGTTATCGGACCGGCCTGGTACACCATTTTAAGAGTGATTACGAGCACTCCGGCCAGCCCAAGGGTCGAAAATGTGAAGTCCCATCCAACCAGGTCCTGGACACCGAAGAGAAATCTCGCAAAGTGGGTAACCGCGCCCAGGACCACGAAGGCGGAAAAGGGGATCATGAATAGCTTCCCGGGGGCCATCGACAGAAGTCCAGCCAGGAGAAATGTCGACAGGGCCAGGTCGGCGGCAAGCCTGACGAGCATGCCCTTTCCCGCTGCGGGAACAAAAATGAAGAAATGAACGATCAGAATCGCGAGAAGGGCGCTGAGGCTGTGCTCTTTCGTCCAGAACCAGATCGGATTTCGCATCATCTAAAACCATGTCTCCCGATAACTGTTTCCCATCCCGGTCACAGAATGAAGTCGGTGGAAAGAAAGCCCGAGCGCCGCTCCGTAACGATCGATTTGATGATCTTTCTGTTTTCATCGGTTTGTTTGGCGGCAACAAGGGTCCTGATAGTGAAGACCCTCAGTGCGTCTGAAACGGAGAGGGTACCCTCTGCCGAGTCCTTTCTCCCGGTAAAAGGGAATGTGTCGGGAAATCGCTGGCACTGGCTGTTGATGTTGACCCTGCATACCTGGTTGACCAGAGGATCTATGAGCTGTGCCATAAGCTCCGGGTCTGTCCCGAAGAGGCTCACCTGTTGTCCGTAAGGGGACTGAATGATATACTGCATGGGCTCTTCGATATCCCGGAATTTCGAAATAGGAACAACCGGGCCGAATTGTTCTTCCGAGTACAACCTCATGCCGGCCGTGACCGGGTATACCACCGCGGGGGACATATAGGTCCCCACCACCACACCGCCGCCCGGATTAACCACCCGGGCGCCCCTGGCGCACGCGTCCTCAATCAATTCCCCAAGGTATTTGGTCTTATCCGGCTCCGGCAGCGGCGTAATCCGGACTCCTCCTTCCCATGGCATGCCCGCCTTGAGCCTACCCACCTCTGTGTTGAATTTTGCGATAAAGGGGTCGATGATATCTTCATGAACGAAAAGTATCTTGAGCGCCGTACACCGCTGGCCGTTAAAAGACAAGGCCCCCAGGACGCATTCCTCCACCGCGTGATCGAGGTCCGCATCTTTGAGGACTATTCCCGCATTCTTGGCCTCGAGTCCGAGCACGCAGCGAAGCCGGTGGGGTTTCGGGTGTTGCTTCCTTAGGATGTCTGCTGCCTGACTGGTCCCTATGAACGCAAGCACATCTATTCTCCCCGATCTCATCAGGGGGCCCAGGACCTCATGGCCCTCCCCGTACACGGTGTTGATCACCCCTTTAGGGAAGGAGTCCCGGAATGCCTCCAGAAGCGGCCGGTGAAGGAGCACCCCCATTTTAGGCGGTTTAAAGATGACCACATTGCCCATGATAAGTGCGGGGATCAGGGTCGTGAAAGTTTCATTGAGGGGATAGTTGAAAGGCCCGACGCAAAGGACCACCCCGAGGGGCGCGCGGCGGATCTGCCCGATGATGCCCTGTTCGATGACAAACCGCGAGGACACACGGTCCAGGTTTTTCAAGGCATCGATCGTTTCGCTGATGTAGTCTATGGTCCGGTCGAACTCCTTCTGGGAATCGGGCAGGGTCTTTCCGATCTCCCACATGAGCAGCTTTACCACATCCTCCCGCCTTTCCTTCATCCGGTACGCAAATTCTTCCAGGTGCTTTACCCGTTCCTCGGTGGACATGGTCGGCCATATCCCGCGTCCGTGGTCGTATGCCCGGCAGGCCGCGTCAAGAGCCTCCAGGGCCTCCTCCTCGTGGAGCAAGGGGTAGCTCCCGATCCGCTTCCGCTGAAGGGAGTCGCCCATAGCTTCGCAAAGGGGTGACAGCACGTCCTGTCGAGGGCCCCCCCATTCTTTTATTACGCCGTCACAGAGGTATTGGCGCTGCTCCAGGGGGGAAGTAATACGAAAAGGCTCCGGTATTTTCTCATCTTCGGGGATTATTGTTCCAAAAGCTCGATCTGTCATTTCTCATCTCCTTCTGTCCGTCAAAATACGAAGGGTCCCATACCCGCGGACCCGTCGTATTTTGCCGTTATTTACACAGGTCCCTCGGCTGTCCGGTCGATGCGATAACGCTGCTCCAGAGCATTCCCTCGGGATCTATCTTTTTACGGTGCGATACGGCAAGAGATATGGGGATATGGGTGAACTGATGACTCCAGAAACTCACCACCATATTGGTCCGGCCGCTCATCCCTGCATGTACCGCGTTGTGTCCGAAGAGGAGGCAAAAAGCAGAGTCATGGGGGTTAGCGGGCGTGCTTCTTATGGTGTAGCTCGGGTCAATATATTTAAGGTTTATCTCCATACCTTCCTGCTGAAAGTATTTCTTGACGGCATCCCTGAGAAAAATGCCGATATCACCGTATTTGACGTTTCCTGATGCGTCGCGTTCCCCCGATTTTTCCATCAGGTCCTGACCTGCCCCTTCCGCGACTACGATCACCGCGTGACCCCTGCGGTCAAGCCGCGCTTTCAACTCCCTAAGGAATCCATCCAGGGTGAAGGGCACTTCAGGGACCAGGCAGTAGTTCACGTTGTTGTCGACGAGGGCCGAAAACGCGGTAATGAAGCCGGAATCGCGACCCATCAGCTTCACCAGTCCGATACCATTCACCGCTGCCTCCGCTTCATTGTGGGCAGCGTATGTGGCCCGCCGGGCCTCGGTAACCGCCGTCTCGAACCCGAAGGTGTTCTGGATATAGGATATATCGTTATCGATCGTCTTCGGAATGCCGATGACGCTGATGGCGAGTCCCCGTCGTGCCGCCTCCTCACCGATCTTCCCGGCCCCGCGGAGGGTTCCGTCCCCGCCGATTGCAAAAAGGATACCTATTTTGAGGTCCTCGAGGGTCCTCACCATCTCCGCAGGATCTTGGGGTCCCCGGGACGAGCCCAGGATTGTCCCGCCCATCTGGTGGATTTGTGCGACCGTCTGAGGGGTCAGTTCAAGTGGGGCATGACCGTACCTTTGCACCAGGCCCTCGTACCCGAAACGGAAACCGTACACCTTGCTGACGCCGTAGTGGTAGTACAGGCTTAAGACGACCGCCCGTATTACATCGTTAAGGCCGGGACATATTCCGCCGCAGGTCACGATCCCGCACGCCAGCCGGGAAGGCTCAAAATAAATATGCTCTCTCGGCCCGGCCGCCTCAATCGCCGGAGGGTTTGTCCGGGCGTCGATCCATGCCCGGATGTCGGCAAGGCGTGTATGGTAGAGCACTCGTTCATCGTCCCGGGTAAAGTGTGCACCCTTCATCGGCGAGGGAACGGTGCCTTCGCCAAGCCGGCTTATGGTAAAATCAAGATCAGCGCCTACCATAGATCCTCCCCTATCTTCACTAAAAATCACTTCGCCATCGTCATGCCCGTACCCCTGAGTTGGGTTACCGCCTCACTGACCCGTTTCGCCATTGCCGCTTCCGCGAGGGTCATATAGATGCGGGGGTCGTAGACTTTTTTGTTCCCCACTTCGCCGTCTACCTTGAGGGCACCGCTGTAGTTCCTGAACAGGTGATCGGTGATGGCGCGGGTAAAGGCGTACTGCGTGTCCGTATCTATATTCATCTTCACCACACCGTAGTCGATTGCCTCGTGAATCTCCTCTGCGGATGATCCCGAGCCCCCGTGAAATACGAGGTGGAAACGGGCCTGCTCGCCATACTGCTTCACTACCGCCTCCTGACAATCCCTCAGAATGGAAGGCCTCAGTTGAACGTGACCGGGTGCATAGACGCCGTGGACGTTTCCGAAGGTTGCCGCGAGGAGATAGCGGGCGCCGCCGATGGCGTTCAGACGCCGTGCGACTTCAAGGGTGTCCTCCGGGGTCGTATAGAGCTTCGCGGCAGCGCTCGCCTTCATGCCGTCTTCCTCCCCCCCGACCGCCCCTGTCTCGATTTCGAGGATCAGGTCGCTCTTGACGCATCGTTCGAGCAACTTCTCTGCAATGTCGAGGTTTTCCTTAAGGGGAAGAGTACTCCCGTCGAACATGTGACTGTTGAAGAGGTTCGGTTTACCCTCCCTGCGCCGCCTCTCGGTTTCCTCCAGCAGGGGCATGACGAACTTCTCCAGGTTCTCCGCCGTGCAATGGTCCGTGTGGAGCGCGACGTACACGGGGTATCTATCCGCAACGCGGTGGATGTGCTCGGCGATGGAGATCGCGCCGAGGGCCATATCCTTGACGGAAGAGCCCGATGCAAACGCGGCGCCTCCCGTGGTTACCTGGATGATGCCGTCACTCCTGCTTTCGGCAAGGCCCCGCAGCACCGCGTTGGCAGTGGTGAGGGATGTCACGTTGATGGCGGGATAGGCAAAACGGTTGTTCCTTGCTCTGTCGAGCATCTCGCAATAAATCTTATAATCTGCTACCGGCATTTTGTCCTCCTTCCTTTTTACAGTTAACGTCACCCGGGCCTAGCCCGAAGGATCGGGTGACGGGCACTTCTAACCCTGTCTGGCGACCATATATTGAAGAAGGTCGACCAGTCGATTTGAATAGCCCCATTCGTTGTCATACCAGGCGATGATCTTGAACGCGTTCTGCTCGCCCTTGAAATTATTCCGAAGGGTAGTGAGGGAGTCGTAGATGGATGAGCTTCTCGAATGAATCAAGTCTGACGATACAATCTCTTCGTCTGAATATTCCAATATGCCTTTGAGATAGGTTTCTGAAGCCTTCTTCATCAAGGAGTCGATCTCCTCAATAGTGCTCGTCCTGTTGGACCTGAATGTGAAGTCGATGACCGAGACATCCGGAGTGGGAACCCGGAACGCCATGCCTACAAGCTTACCCTTTACCTCCGGGATCACCTCGTGGAGGGCCTTTGCCGCTCCGGTGCTCGAGGGGATGATGTTCACGGCCGCAGCCCTGCCTTCTCTCCAGGTCTTTCTCGAGGGGCCGTCCACTACCTTTTGAGTGGCAGTGTAGGAGTGGATAGTGGTCATGCCGCCCTTGTCGATGCCGATACCCTCTTTGAGGATTACATGAACGACGGGGGCGAGGCCGTTGGTGGTGCAGGAAGCGTTGGAGACAATGTGGTGTTTCGCAGGGTCGTATTCCCCTTCATTGACGCCCATGACGAATGTCTTTACATCCCCCTTTGCGGGTGCAGTGATAATCACCTTCCCGGCCCCCGCATTGAGGTGCAGGGCGGCCTTTTCCGCAGCCGTATAGAGGCCGGTGGACTCAATCACGTATTCAACGCCCAGGTCTTTCCACGGAAGAAGATCGGGCGTCTTGGCAGCGGCCACGCATTTGATCTTATGCCCGTCAACCATGAGGATATCGTCCGCTTCAACCGAGGGGACGCTCTTTTCCGAAGACAGACTCTTCGGGAAACGGCCGTGAACCGAGTCATATTTCAACTGATAGGCGAAATATTTCGCGTCGGTGCCCACGTCCACGACAGCGACAACATCGATCTCCCGCCCCACAAGACCCTGCTCCGCCATTGCGGCAAGAACCAGCCTTCCGATCCTTCCAAACCCGTTAATTGCGATCTTTACAGCCATAGCAACCTCCTAAATTTCGTCAATTGACTTCAAAAACCGTCGTTCTGTGATCCGGCTACGCGGCTGTCCGGTCCCCGGTGAACCTGGTGTAAAGGCGGGCGAGCGGTGCCGCGGTTATCCCGTGAAGAAAAATGCTCAACATAATAGTGAGGATAACGACCGACAGAATACGTTCGTAACCCTTCACGCCCAGCTCATTGACTACTACGAGAAGATAAAGGACCGAGGCAATGCCTCTCGGGCCGAACCAGCCGATAAAGAGGACAGGGAATCGCTTCAGCTTTGTCCCCGTGAGGGCCACCGCTACCGGAACCATGCGGATAATGGTGAGGCTCAAAAAGGCATAGAGCCACGCCCTGCCATCCCAGTACTTTATTGCCTGGGGGACTGCGGCCAAGCCGAAGATGAGAAAAATAAGAAGGGCAAGCTGCTGGCCTTCTGCTTCTCCAAACTCCTCCATCCGCTCACATACCTCCTGCGTATGCCCTCCCAGCATAAGCCCTCCGAAAAATGCGGCGATAAAGCCGTTTCCGTGAAATTGCTCGGCCAGGGCAAAGGCGAGGATCGCGAGGGAATACCCGGCCAACCGCTGGAACGTCGTATCCATCCATCCGGCCTTTGATGCCTTATCCACCAGCGTGCCGCCGACCCAACCCACAAGGCCGCCTAAAACGGGGCCGAAGATGAACTGCATCAGGACGAATTCCGTCCAGTACAGTGCACCCGTATGCTCAGGCGTCTCAACGGACAGGGCTGCGATGCAGGCCAGGATAGGGGGCAGGGCTATGCCGTCATTCAATCCGCTCTCCACGTTGATTGCTTCCCTTATGTTCTTCGGGACAAACGGGCTTTTCACCACCGGCTGGCCCAAAGCCGCGTCCGTGGGAGAAAGGATAAACGCCATAAGGGCCACTGACCACAAACCCAGGTCTTTGAATAGGGGCACAGCCAACAGCACACCGAGAACCATCGTGAGGGGGAGCCCGACAAAAAGTAACCGGAAGGGCAGGCTCTTTGAGGAAACGAGGCTTTTTACTTCTATGAGTGACGCATCGGTGAAAAGGACGAGCACAAGGGTCACTTCGGCAAACACGCGCACCGGGGTCGATTTCATTCCCAGTTCCATGAAATCGAAGCCCAGGGGACTCGCAAGTATTCCGACGGAAACGAACACCATCGCCGCCGATACAGGGGAGCGTTCCGTCAAGCGGGAAAAAAACCCGTATGCGAGAGTGAGGAGAGCCGCGAAAATAAAGATCGGATACTCCCGCATTATGTGGCGCCCCCCTCTCCTTCCTTTATCCATGTCACGAGAAGTGTATACGTGACTGCAAGGACCACGGGGCCGATGAATATGCCGATTATACCGAGTGCCATAATGCCTCCCAGGACTCCGGCAAAGATAAGAAGGAGCGGCAGGTCGGCGCCTTTCCTGATAAGCACGGGACGCAGGAAATTGTCGATGGTGCCCACAAACACCGTCCAGACACACATGAAGATCCCCCAGGCCGTGTGGTCACTCCAAAAAAGCCAGATCGTCGAGGGGATGAGCACAAGGGCGGGCCCCAGCTGGGCGAGGCAGAGCATGGACATGATTACCGTCAGCAAGACCGGGACCGGCACACCCGATACCACGAGACCGATGCCGCCGAGGGTGGACTGGACTATCGCGGTCACGACCACCCCGAGAGCCACACTCCTGACCGACCGGGCCGCAAGAACCGCCGCCTCCTCACCGCGGGGCCCCGCGAGCCTACGCGCGAAACGAAGCACGCCCCTGGCGGCACTATCTCCGGTACAATAGAGAATCCCTGAGATAATCAAGGTCAGAAGGATCTCGAAAGACATCTTTCCCAGATTTCCTGCCTGGTTAAAGAACCAGGTCACTATCTTTCCGGCATGTGGCGCCACCCTTGCGGAGAGCCCTGCGGTCCCGGCCGCTGCAATCTCCCGCCATACCTCCGAAAGCCTGTGCCCCACGACCGGCAGGCTCGCCAGTCGGCTGGGCGGCTGGGGTATGACGAAGGTGCTTACGGACTTTGTCCAATCCCCGATCCTATCCAAATTTCCCACTACAATACTGACGGCCGCCAATAAGGGCAGCAAGAAGATAAGCGCCAACATCGCAGTCATGGCGACGGCAGCGAGTCCGCGCCTGCCCCATAGGAGCTTCTCCAGCTGTAGAAGGACCGGCCAGGTCGCTACCACCACCATGCCGGCCCACACAGTCGGCACCAGGAAAGGGTTCACGATCCAAAAGACCGCGAGGATAAGGGCTCCAATCCAGAGCACCGCCAGGGTGGTGCCTGTAATGTCCCGGGATGTTGCGGCTGGTGTCATATTCACGGTCTCGGAAAGGAGATCATTTTATGGTACGGGTTTCATCCATAAACACTTTCACCCTTTCCGCCCAGAATTTGAAGGCCTCTTCAGTGGAGCCCCATTTGCTGAACCTCTCGGTGAATCCCGCGCTCCTGTCGTCTGCTGCAAGGGCGATCACGTCATTGGTCATGGAGTCGAGGACCATAACCTCCGCACTGGTGGCGCCCGAACCCGTCCAGGAGCCGACCGTTCCCCTTTTCACGAGGCTCACGGCCAATCCCACAGGGACAACGGACGTGACGCCGCTCAGCACCGGCCTGCTCTGTTTGATACGGGTGATCGCGAAACGGAGTCTCGCCACATCGGGGCCCGGTTCGGCGACTATGGGGTAGGCATCTTTCATGGTGTCGACGAAGACCTGGTTGAACTTGTCCGCCATCTCCTTCATGAACTGGGGGTCTATGCCCTTATAGTCCGAGTCGTCGGCAAAGTAGAATACGACGCTGTCGATCATCAGTTTCTTATACTTGGAAAAGTCCACGCCTGGTTTCAGCCACCGCATCTTCGCTCCGCCCTCAGGTCCCGGCTGCAGATACTTGTAGTCGTCTCCGAGAAATCCGGAATATTTCGGTTCAGCTCCGTAACCTGCGGAGACTAAAAGAGCAAACCCCATCACCACTGCCAATGTAATCTGTACTGTTCTTTTCATATATCCTCCAGTTCTATTTATTACCTGCTCGTCTGTCCTTCTGTTTGCCGCGGTGCTCCTCGCGTTTGTTCTCATTCATCGTTTAAGGGAAGGGGTGGTTGACGGTCAATCTGTTGTTCAGGCAGGCTACCGCCATCCGGCAAGTCTTCTTCTCCATATTCACTACCGATTTTGTGGGGCCCTTCCCCATCTCCGTTTCCGATTGTGCCTTTCTCCAAGCTTCGCGAGACACCATTCTCAGGTTACCCATCCAGGACCTTTTTTCCGGCCCTTCACTCAATATATCTTCCGTGCAGGTCTTCACCCCCCCGCCCGGATTTATTGCCTTTCAGTAACTCATTGGTAATAGCTGCCATTATCGTTTCAGGCTGCCCTCCTTGGCCCCTGAAATGGCCCACCAGATGGCATCCAGGAGCGCCTGGTCATCGATCGGCTTTCGGAAGAAACTTACTGCGCCCAGTTCCCGCGCACGCTCGCGAAGGAGCGCATCATCGCTCGCAGAAACCACAATCACAGGTATCTGTTTCCCACGCTCCGCCAATCCCTGCTGGAGGTCGAATCCGGTCGCGCCGGACAACCTGACGTCCATGAGAATGCACGCGTTTTCGTCATTTCTCGACCCCTTGAAAAAGTCATCGACCGAAGAATAAGTTTCCACAGTGAGACCGGCGGACCTAAGGAGCCTCTCAAATCCTCTTCGGACCGATGGGTCGTCGTCAATCACATAAACAATACTTTGCTCTTTTATCATCGACCCTCGCTCGCCTTTGCTGGTTGATAACAATGGTGCCGCCGGTTCTGTTAATCTGATATTAATTAAGACAGGTAATGGTTTCTATTGGACTTTAGTCCTACAGGCATGTCTCCGTTACGTACTTTACACTCGGGGTGGACTGTATATTCCGGGCTGACGTTGACGGGGCGGATAAGATTGGAACCGCCGAAAAGGTCAGGAATTTTGAAGAAGAAAAGGTGGTCGATCTATAAGGATTGGGTGGGCGGCTCGATACCGGCTTTTCCGGCCAGTCGGACCAGATCCGCAATGGAGCCGACGCCGAGTTTCTCCATGACATTGCCCCGGTGAACTTTGACGGTTTTTTCTGAAATGTTCAACTTGTAGGCGATCTGCTTGTTCAGCATGCCGGTAATGACGTAACGGAGTATTTCCTGTTGTCTCGGGGTAAGCTGTTCCATCCGATCCCGGATTTCACGCATCTCGGCTTGTTTTTGCCTTACCTTTTTATTTTTTTCAAGGGCACTCTTTACGGCTTCCAAGAGGTCCTCATCATCAAAGGGCTTGGTAAGGAAATCGACTGCGCCCTTTTTCATTGCCCTGACACTGGTGGAAATGTCGCCGTGCCCGGTAATGAACACTATGGGCATGGAATAATCAGCCCCCGCGAGCACATCCTGCAGATCCAACCCGCTCAAGCCCGGCATCCTTACATCGAGAACAATGCAGCCCCCTCTGTCGAACTCGCCTCTTTCCATGAACTCGCCGGCAGAAGCGAAGGTTTCCACGAAAAATCCCATGGAGAGCAGAAGCCTGGAAAGGCTCGTGCGGACGGAAGGATTGTCATCAATCACGAAGATTACCGGTTTTTCCTCCTCCATCACCGTTTTCCTCCTGCCGGAAGATCGAAACAGAATGTGGCGCCTCCATCCGGATTATTCTTCGCCCTGATGTGACCTCCATGGGCTTCAACGATGGTCCGACAGAGTGAAAGTCCTATTCCCAATCCATGACGCTTTGTAGTAAAGAACGGATCAAATATCTTCTGGAGCTCCCGGGCGTCAATGCCGACGCCGAAGTCGCGGACGGCCACCTCCACCGCAGGGCCATCGATTGCCCGCGTTTCTACCACTATTTTTCTGTTGTCCTGCGAACCCTGCGGCATGGACTCAAGTGCGTTCGTCATCAGGTTGATCAGCACCTGTTGTATCTGCACTTTGTCCACCTTGACCGAGGGTAAGGGATCGGTGAAATCGGTCTCCACCCTTATGTTCCTCATTATAGCCTCGCTGTTGAGGAGAGAGACGGTTTCATCCAGTATTCGATTGATCGGAACCAACTCCGGTTCTCCTTCATCCAACTTTACCATTGATCTGAGGCTTCGTATAATAGCACCCGCCCTGCTATCATCATCCGCGATGTCACGTAATATATCCTTCAATTCACCAGTGTCGAGCGTACCTGCCTCCAGAAACCGGACAGCGGCCCTGGCATTACTAAGGATTGACGTGAGGGGCTGGTTCAGTTCGTGGGCCAGGGAAGCAGTCAATTCGCCCATACGAAGCAGCCGGTCCATGCGCAACATTTCTCGCCGTTGGCCGAACACCTCGGTCTCAATCCTCCTACGCTCGGTAATGTCTTTCACCGTATGGATAACGCGTGTTACCTCCCCTTCTTCATCAAGGATCGGGGTTACCGAGACGTCGAGCCACGCGTGCCTTTTTTCGTCCCAGAGTTCTACCCCCTCGCGCCGTCCCTTTTTCACCGCTACCCGAAAGGGGCATGTCGCGGGCGGCTCGTCCGTCCCGTGCACCAAGACGTGGCAACTTTGGTCCCGAATCCGCTCTGGAGGAAGTTTCAAAAAGGCAATCGTCGCGGCATTCATGTTGACAATTCTGTATTCCCGGTCAAGGATCATCACCCCATCCGGAATGGAATCGAAGGTAGTCTGCCATTCTTTCGCCGCAAATTGGATCCGTTCCACCATCTGCTTGCGCTCGGTGATGTCCCTGCCGAAGACCGAGATGCCGAAGACCTCTCCGGACCGTTTCAACAGGTTGAAAGAGAGAAGGAGGATCTTTGTGCGTGCGCAGACCGTATATTCCTCCGTATAAGGCCCCTCCCTGAGCGCACGAAGGTAAAATTGACGCCATCTTTCGGCAACGGACGGGGTGAACGACCCCCTCACCATATCCGTGGGACTCATGCCCGACGTCAGCTCCAGGCCTATGCTATTGAGAAAATAGTCCCTCAGGGCCGAATTGAAGGTGAGAAGACCAAACCGCTCCGCGTCTACGGACCAGATCAAATCATCGGTGCTTTCCACGAGCGCTGCGATCGTAGACTGGGCCTCCGCCGCGGCCATTTCGGCCAGTTTGTGTTCCGTGACCTCCATGGTCGCCCCCATCAGACGTTCCGGTATCCCCGAAGGGCTTAAGTACCCGCGCCCGCGGGAGGACATCCAACGTATGGTGCCGTCGGGATTGACGACGCGGTATTCATTAAGGTAGCCTTTCCTTGCCTCCAGAGATTGTCGCACGATCCGGCGAACCTTACCCCGGTCATCGGGGCGGCAAAGGGCTAAAATCCTCTCCAGGTCGACGTCCTGCTCTGGAGCAAAGCCGAACAATTCCCGAGCTTTCTCGGTGGCCAGGCGGCCGGTATCGGCCTGCAAAACCCACAGCCCCACCCCTGCAGATGCCGCGATCAGGCTCAGACGTTCTTCACTCTCGCGCAAGGCTCGTTCGGACCGCTTCCGGCCCAGGGCGTTACCGATGATCTGGGTCACAAGCTGCAATCGTTTCACGAACGCATCCGGCCACGAATGCGCATCACGCATCATGTTGAAACTGAGTGCACCGATAAACGGTTCTCCCCCTGCCGACAAGGGAAGGGTCAAACTCGACTTGACCCCGTAACGGCGCCACTCCTCACGATCTCGGTCGGCCTCGGGCGGTGTTTTCCCGGCGGAAATGGCAATCGCCCGGCCCGCCGTCAGTTGTTCCGGACACCAGGGAAACATGTCCTGCACGTCAAGGCGTTCGGGAAGAGGCGGACCTCCCAGGGGACGATAGAGGTGGGTTATGGTGCAACAACTCGGGTTACCCGCCGTCCGTTGCCAGAGGATGGCAGAGTCGAGGTCAAGGTGCTCACAAATGCTCTTGAGTGCGCTATTGATCTCATCGTCTACAAGATCGCAGGGAAAATTCACAAAGCCTCCTGAAAGGTCAGCCAGCAGCGTCTCGAACCGCACACGCTGCTCCAGCTCCGCCCTGTCCCGGGCCCGTTCGAGTGCGTTCACGAATATCTTCCCCACCAGGCCTAACCGCGGCACATACTCGGCAGGCCATACTCTTTCGGCCCGGACCGCGTGAATGCCCATGACATAATCGAGGTGCCCGTCAAGGCTTATGGGTATATTCATGCCTGACCGAATGCCCCATCTCTTGTAAGTTTCCTTATCCGTCCCCGCCTCCTGCGGAAGGTCTTCGAACGTGGTAAACGTTGTGGGCTCTCGGTTCTCCACAGTTGCTTTGTAGGTCCACGGGAACCAGGATACAGGGAAATAGGTGCGGATTGGCGGGGGGGTTATTCCCTCCGCAACGGCCGAATAGATGATTTGCCACGAGGGATCATCCGGCGAAACGCGCATGAAACCGCAACGGTCGACCGCAAATAGTTCGAGTACGCGCCGCAGTGCACGCTCGATCTCCGAATCTACCCGCCCCGGAGACACGTCCACGAATCGAATTGAGAGTTCCAATAATAATTGCTCGAACCTGAGTCGTTCTTCCATCACCCTCTCGATCCGCCTCCTGCGGCATCCCGCAAAAAGAATGGGAGTCTCAAAATGATGCGGCGATCAGCAGGTAGACAGTGAGGATACTGGTGAGATAGCGTCGGCGTTGATTCTTCCTGCTACTAGAGGTAATATCGTGTTCCATCGCCTTGATGTCAATAGCGGCCAAAGCGGCCCGCTGCACAAAGAATGCTTTCGACCGGCACCGGGAAAATAGGACCAAAGTCCTATAGACAGATGCCCCACCCTCAGCCATTTATTGTACATAGCACGAAGAAGAGCGGTATTTTTGAAGAAGCGCGGGAAATGAATAAGGCCTGGGCAAAAAAGAGAGTGCCGGCTCAGCGGACATTCAGGTGAGAAATAGTGAGAATGCGCACCTGGCATCGTGCACGGCCCCTGTGAGTTCCAATAAGAGGCGGTGAGGATTGAGCGACCGGGCGAAAGGGTTTGAAAGACAGTGGGGAATAGGATTGAATGGGCGAAGAAAAGAGGGAAAGGACTCCAGGCAGTCTTTGTCTTGGCGGCACTTTTCATCCTGACGGATTGTGCCGCCATCGGTCCCGGCTCGATGGGCCGTGACCGGTTCGATTATACGACTGCCATATCCGACTCCTGGAAAACCCAGATGCTTTTCAATATCGTGAAGGGGCGTTACGGCGATGCGCCCGTTTTTCTGGATGTTGCCTCCGTAATTGCCCAGTATCAGCTTGAGACGGTCGCGAGCGCGTCCGCGACATGGCAGACCCCCCTCACTCAAACGTCCAATGCGAATACCCTTGGCCTCTCGGGAGTCGGGAGATTCATCGATCGCCCGACCATCACCTATAACCCTGTGACAGGTGCGAAATTTGCCAGGAGCGTTATGGCTCCCATTCCACCCACCGCCATTCTGAGTCTCGTTCAAGCAGGCTACCCCATCGATCTTGTATTCCGGCTCTGTGTACAGTCGATAAACGGCGTTCAAAACCGTTTCGGCAGGATGGCCCAGTCTCGCCCCGCGGACCCGACATTTTATCCCCTTCTTCAAAGAATGAAGCGGGTTCAGACTTCCGGAGACATCGGACTTCGCGTTCAGAGAGTTGGTGAAAAGGAGGGCGCGGTGATGGTTTTTCGTAGAAAACTGACCAGGGCAGTCGAGGAAGATGTTGAAGCCATCAGGGCCGCCTTGGGGCTGGACCCCGATGCGGTGGAGCTAAGAATAGTCTACGGGGCGATTGCATCGAACAACCAGGAGATCGCCATCATGAGCCGATCCATGCTGCAGATCATGATTGACCTCGCATCTTCCGTTGATGTCCCGGAGGTCCACGTGGCGGAGAAGCGGGTCAGCCCCACTCTCAAGGATGTGACCCCGGAAGGCACTCCTGTGGTGCCTCTTGTAAGGATACATAGCTCATTAAAAAAACCGGATGATGCGTTCGTAGCCATTCCTTACCGCGCGCACTGGTTCTGGATCGACGACAAAGATTTGATGTCCAAGGGCATGTTCTCTTTTTTGATGTTCATCTTTACCCTCACGGAAACGGGTGAGAAAGAAGGTGCGCCCATCGTGACAATCCCGATCGGTTAGGCACCAAATGCGAGAAAAAGGCGGAAGAGATTTGTCCTTGTGCGCAGGTTAAAAAAATAGAAAGGAGAATGGCCATGGTACCAAAGACAGGCAAGAGTGGTAATCTCTTCAATTGGTTTCTCCCGTCCCGGGGCGCCGCCTCTCTCTTGTTCGGCTGTGCTGTTCTTGGGTGGGCCATATCAGACCAAAGTTCTCTGGCGATATGTTTTTTCTTTTATGCCTTTACCGACGGTCTTCTTGCATTGATCTTCAGCTTCTTCCGAAAGGATCGGGGAAGCTGGATTTTCACTGCCGAGGGCGGAGCGTCCATATGCGCAAGCATATTGACCCTTCTGGGCCCTGTCGCCTTTAGTGGCATAATAGCTCATACGGGCAGTATTTTTCTTCCCTACTTTATCATCGCCAGATTTATGGTCACCGGGATACTGCAGGTTCTCGCCCTGGGTTTTCTTGGGGATGCCGGAAGGCGGACCATAGCCCTGACCGGCGTTGTCGCCGTCGCGTTCGGAGGGTTATTGGCCTACCTCCTTCCGGGGATGCGGCTCTTTAGCTTGGTCTTGGGAGGGTACAGTGTCTTCATTGGTTTCTGCCTCATTGCCTTGAGATTCATATTCCGGGCGGAGACCGGGTAGGCTCCCGTATTTAAAGGAAGTATCGGCGGAGGGCTCATCAAGAAACGGTATGCCTTTCTTCACAATCTAAATTGAGTTGTTCTGTGCTTTCGTGATTCCGGAAGCAGCGCCCCTTCTTCTGAAAACCATTCTCTCACATTTCAGAGCGACCTGTTCTTCTCTCGACAAATCCTGCCGGGGTGGTTAGATTCCTTTCGTAAAGAAGGCACTTCAAGACGTTCCGGTGCAATTCCGGGGGCTCCCGGGTGCCGGACCGGATGGCGCGATATACCGGGAGGTACCTATGATTACACTCAAAGTAAACGGGAGAAAGTATGACGTGGATGTCCCGCCCGATACTCCGCTCCTGTGGGTGATCCGCGAAAATATCGGCCTGACCGGGACAAAATATGGGTGCGGCATGGCCCTGTGCGGGGCCTGCACGGTACATATAAACGGCGAAGCGGTGCGTTCCTGCGTCACCCCTGTCGAAGCCATCGTGGGCAAGGACATCGTGACCATCGAAGGACTTTCTCCGGAAGGCTCTCACCCGGTACAGCGGGCGTGGGTCGCGGAGGATGTACCTCAATGCGGGTACTGCCATTCCGGGCAAATCATGTCGGCCGCAGCCCTTCTCAAGGAGAATCCCAAGCCCACCGACAAGGATATCGATGAAGCCATGTCGGGAAATATTTGTCGTTGCGGCACCTATCAGCGTATCCGACGCGCGATCCATCGGGCGGCGGGAATGATGGCTGAGGGGGGACAATAATGAGAGACATCGTCAACCTCAGCCGACGTCAGTTTCTTTCGACCACCCTCGCGGGCGGGGGCCTGCTCCTCGGGTTTATTTATTTTCCGGTGAAGACGGGCCGGGCCGCAGGTCCCGGGGATGCCCCTTACACACCGGGCGCTTTTCTTCGTATCGACCGGGAGGGAACGGTCACCATGATACTCAATAAATCGGAAATGGGACAGGGGGTCTATACCTCTTTGCCCATGATTATGGCGGAAGAACTGGAATGTGACTGGAATAAGGTCCGCATCGAGGCTTCCGGCGTGGCCCCCATATATAACCATACGGTTTTCGGTTCCCAGGTCACCGGAGGCAGTACGTCCGTCTCCACGGAATGGGACAGGATGCGCAAAGTCGGCGCCGCAGGGAGGGAAATGCTTCTCAGCGCCGCTGCCCTCACCTGGGGAGTGAATCGGAGCACCTGCCGGGCCGAAAAAGGGGTGATCTATCACGAGAGCGGGAAAAAGTTGACCTATGGCGAATTGTCCGCGAAGGCAGCGTTCCTGCCTGTACCCCAAAAACTGAAACTTAAAGACCCTTCGGCTTTCACCCTTATAGGAAAGCCGACCCCCCGCATTGACAGCCCGCCAAAAGTGAAGGGAAAAGCCATATTCGGAATCGATTCGAGGGCCGAGGGTATGCTCGTGGCATTGGTGGCCCGTCCTCCCGTATTCGGGGCAAAGGTTCGGAATTTTAGGGACGTGCGATCCCGGGCTGTCCCCGGGGTGAAAGGGGTTTTTCAGGTCGATTCCGGAGTCGCGGTGGTAGGGGAAAGCTTTTGGTCGGCCAAACTGGGGCGAGACCTTCTTGAGATCACATGGGACGAGGGGCCGAATGCCGGGCTCTCCACCCTGGGAATGAGCGCCCAGTACAGTCAGCTTGTGCAGAAATCAGGTATGGAGGCAAGGAGGGAGGGAAACCCTGAAAAGGCCTTCGCTGACAAGGGCCTCCAGCTCGCGGCCGAGTATGAGGTTCCCTATCTCGCCCATGCGCCAATGGAGCCCCTGAACTGTCTTGTGGATCTTAAACAGCAGACATGCGACATTTGGACCGGCACGCAAATGCAGACTGGCGACCGGGATACAGCCGCGAAAATTTCCGGTTTAAAACCCGAAGCAGTCAAGGTCCATACCCAGTACCTGGGCGGCGGCTTCGGCCGCAGGGGCAACCCCTACTCCGATTTTGTAGGCGAGGCCGTGCGGGTCGCCAAGGCCGCGGGAAAACCGGTAAAGGTAATCTGGACCCGGGAAGATGACATGAAAGGCGGCTATTACCGCCCCATGTGGTATGACCGGCTGAGGGCGCAGCTCGACGGAAAAGGAAACCTGGTTGCATGGCATCATACGATCGCAGGCCAATCGATCATGGAAGGCACACCCTTCGCGGAAAAAATGATCAAGAACGGGGTTGACGACGCCTCCGTCGAAGGGGCAAAGGAGATCCCTTACGAAATCCCGAACCTCCTCGTCGACCTTCACAGCCCCAAGCCGGGAATTCCCGTGCAATGGTGGCGCTCGGTGGGCCACTCCCATACTGCCTTCGTGGTGGAGGGATTTATCGATGAAGTTGCCCATAAGGCTGGCAGGGACCCCTACCAATTCCGTCGCACCCTCCTCTCCCGTCACCCCCGCCATCGAGGGGTGCTGGACCTTGCGGCTGAAAAGGCGGGATGGGGCTCCAGGCTGGCCGAGGGTCGCGGTCGCGGCATCGCAATGCACGAATCTTTCGGCAGTTTTGTGGCCCAGGTGGCCGAGGTCTCGGTGAATTCCGACGGCACGCCCCGGGTCCACCGGGTAGTATGCGCCATTGACTGCGGCCGGGCCGTCAATCCCCTGACCATAGAAGCCCAGTTGGAATCAGCGGTAGTCTTCGGACTCTCCGCGGCCCTCCACGGGGCGATTACATTCAAAAACGGGCGCGTCGAGCAAAGCAATTTCCACGACTATCCGGTCCTGCGCATGAATGAGATGCCTGTCGTGGAGGTACACATCGTCCCGAGCACGGAAAACCCCAGCGGCGTGGGGGAACCCGGCACGCCGCCTATCGCTCCCGCAGTAGCCAACGCCATTTTTGCCGCGACGGGAAAGCGGGTGAGGCGACTGCCTATCGCCGCAATAGACCTCAAGAAGGTATAGCTACGCTCTGAAGGATTTTGGGAAGGAGGTATCGTGAATAATACCGGAGAAAGGCTAAAGATGATCAGAGGGATATTCGCAGCTATCGTAGTCTCCTCCATGGCTATAACGGCCGTTTTGATGTGGACCCTGGATTCATGGGTGACGGGAACCTTGATAGCACAGGTCCCGGATGTAAGCCCCGTCTATGCCGAGACGATGCCGGATTCCGCGGCCTCCGCCAAAGCCTTCCTCGCCGCATACCCCGTATTTATGAACCCCCGGTGCGTCAACTGCCACCCTCTCGGCGATGCCCCTCTCCAGGGCAACGAGGGCCGACCTCACGACATGCTGGTGAAACGCGGGCCGTCGGGCATGGGCAAGAACCCGATGCAGTGCGGGAGCTGCCACCAGACGAAAAACCTTCCCGGTTTGCATATGCCGCCCGGGGCTCCGGGATGGGAGCTGCCTCCCGAGGACACGCCCATGGTGTTCGAGAAGAAGACCGCCCACGATCTCTGCGTTCAGATGAGGGACCCCGCGAAAAACGGCAACAGGAACCCCATGGAGATTGTCGAGCACCTCAATACGCCGATCGTCCTTTGGGGATGGAGCCCCGGAGAGGGACGCGACCCCGTCCCCATGGCTCATACCACATTCGTAAAATATATGACGGAATGGGCTTCGAAAGGCGCCTCCTGTCCGGACTAATGAGCTGAAAACGGTATTTCGGAAACCCTGAGGCATTCAAGATGACCCGTGAGACGCGCATTTGCGGCAGCCCTCCTCTCTCCTGCCCTCGTTCTGATGTTTGGTTTTGCGGGATTGTAATTAAAAGCTGGAAATAGACGATTTGGACCGAAGGGAGCCGGCTATAGCTCTGCGGTTATGGAGTACCTCCAGTCATACCTTTCCGTTCTCACCCGGAATCCGTAATCGGTAAGGATCTTACTCAGCTCTTCGGGCGGACGAAACCGCGCGGGCTCTCTCATGAGCTTCTCCACACGGTAAATGATCCTTCCCGCAAAAGTCTCCGGGTCCATGTCGAATATGAAAAGTATGCCATCGGACTTCAGGACCCGCATCACCTCCAGTATTGCTTTGAAGGGGTCATCGAAGTGATGGAGGGCATCGCCTATGAGCACGGCTTCGAAAATATTTTCCTTAAAAGGCAGGCTCTCCGCCAGGCCCGCCGCCTTAAGTATATGGGGAGAGCCTTTTTCAAGCATCCCTAGCGCAGGGTCCGCTGCAACGCAGCGGAGGTCCTGCCTTACCCTGTGGATAAGATCAGCCAATACCCCTGTCCCGCCGCCGAGATCGAGTACGCGCGCCCGCAGCGCCAGTCGGCGGCCGATCGTGCTCAGGCGGACCCTGGCCTCCCCGGGATAGATCATGATTCCAAAAATTTTGAAAAGGAAGCCCAGGCGATTGAAGGGGATCATGTTCTAATATAATACCGGATAAGGGTAACAGGATAAAGCTCGGTCCCCGGGGTGGCGATCAGCCCTTATCAACCGGTGATTCGATAATCGCCATGTGAAGGTCCATGACATTGGTGCCTGTCGGGCCGGTCATGAAAAGCCCGCCTGCCTTTCGGAAGAAATTATAAGAATCATTGTTGTTCAGGTGCTCCAGGGGGTCTGTCCCCGTCCTTCTCGCGATAGATGTGGTGTTGCCGTCCACCATCGCCCCTGCCGCGTCCGTCGGTCCGTCTGTCCCATCCGTGGCTGCCGAAAGAAAGGTAATGCCTTTCACTCCTTCGATCTCTCTCGCGAAGGCCAGGGCAAGCTCCGTATTCCGCCCCCCTTGCCCGTTTCCGGTCACCGTCACGGTAGGCTCTCCCCCGGAAATGAGACAAATGCCTTTTCGGGCCCTGCACCGCGTCTGCCGCATTGCCTCCAAACTTTTCTTTGCCCTCTCCGCAAGGGTCCGCCCCAGGAGTTTTGCTTCGCCCCGGACTTCAGTGGAGATGACCGTAGTAGCCAAACCCAGGGATTCGGCCTTCCTTTTTGCGGCGGCGGCAGCCATCTTATTGTTCCCTATTATTATATTTTCTACTTTGGCAAAGATCGGATCCCCTCCCTTCGGCGTCTCCGGCAATGCGTGGCCTGCCCCTCGCTTCAGGACGTCGAGCACGCCGGGAGGCATTTCACTGCCCAGACCATATTTGGCAATCACCGCAAGGGCATCTGAATAGGTGGTGTTGTCCGGTGCAGTGGGGCCCGAGGCGATTACGTCGAGCCTGTCCCCTATTACGTCGGAGAGGATAAGGGAGATCACCCTGCTTGGAGAGGCGAGGCCTGCAAGCCGCCCTCCCTTAACCAGGGAAATGTGTTTCCGAACCGTATTTACCTCGGTAATATCTGCCCCGCCCCTCAGGAGAAGGCTGGTTGCCTTCTGTTTCTCCGCGAGAGTTATCTCTCCGTAGGGAGCGACCAGGAGGGCCGAGCCTCCGCCTGAAATGAGGCAGGCGATAAGTGCGGGGCTATCACCCTCGCCCACAATATGTACTGCCTCCTTCGTTGCCTCATATCCCTTTAAATCAGGAAGAGGATGGCCCGCCTCCCTCACCATAACCGCTCCGAGACGCTCAGTCTGGGCATGACCGTATTTTGTGATTACTATGCCGGAACCGATCAGATCGGATGCCTGATCCTGAAGGGCCTTTGCCATCAGATAAGCGGCTTTGCCGAAACTGACGATCTTCAGTCTGCCGTATTTCCCCCTCCTCATTTGGGATAAAATGACGTCTCCATGGACCTTTACGGTTTCGTAAGGGTCAACAGCCTGGAGGGCGCTTTCGAATATCTGTCGCAACAAGCTTTGCGGATTCATGAAATGGCAGCTCCCCTGTCCTCCTGTCTCACACGTCGATCGGTTTAAAAATGAGTACTATGCCCATAACCACAAAAACCATAGTCTCTGCGGCAGGCCCCCAAAACCGCCCCGTGATTGCCATGATCATTCCGAGGACGAAGGCGGAGACGAAAGTGCCCTTCACATTTCCGAGACCCCCCACGAGTACTACGGCAAAGCTTATGAGAAGCACCATCATTCCCATATAGGGGTGAACCGAGGTAATGGGAGCGTACAGGACGCCGCCCAGGGCGGCAAGGCAGCTCCCTATGATAAAGACATAGGAGAAATACTTGTCGACGCTAATCCCCAGACTTCGTGCGGCGTCCTTGTCTTCCAGGGAGGCCACCACGATCTTACCCACCATCGTTTTTTTGAAGAAGAGCGAAAGAGAGAGGAAGATGATCAGGGAAAGCATGATGATGATCAAACGGTACAGGGGAAGGGTCACTCCCCCCAGAGAGACGTCGATACCCACCGGATCGGAAAGGGGTATGGGCGCCGCACCCCATATCCACTTGATAAGGTCGATGCCTATGAGCACCACCGCATAGGTGGCGATAATCGCATAGTCTATCGACACGCCATAGAGCTTCCTGATTACGAATCTCTCGATCACATAGCTGATGGGAATCACGGCGGCTACAGCCAGTACCGCACCGAGGATGAAGTTGTCTCTCACGAGAGGAAGGGAGGTGACGAGCAGATAGGCCCCTGCCGTATAGACGAAACCGTGAGCGAAGTTCACGATCCTCATCGTGCCGAAGGTAAGGGAGAGCCCTATGCTGATAATGTAGAGTATCGCGCCGATAGTCAATCCATATGCGATGGTATTTATCATGATTGCCTCGCTGACGGGTTGTGTCTTTTCTCTATTCTTTCGACTATAAACCCCCAGATGCCCGACCTGAACCTGAAGACGCTGATAAGAAGGGCAAAACCGAGAAACATTTCCCATCTCGGTATATAGGAGGCGAGATAATTGCTTATGGCCATATATACGACTCCACCGATTATGGAGCCATAGAGACTTCCCGCCCCTCCGATGAGGGCTGCGAATATGACTTCCACGGCCCTTGAGGGATCGATGAAACTGGGCGTCACGTAGCCGTAATTGAGAATTGAAAGCGCCCCTGCAAAGGCGGATATGGAAGTAGATATTATGAAAGTTGCCCACTTATACGCAAAAGTGTTGTAGCCCAGGAATTTTACCCTCGTCTCATTCTCCTTTATGGACTTGATCAATACGCCGTAGGGCGAGGAAGTAAACTTCTTCAGCAAATAATAGGTAAGAAGAAGGCAGAAGAGGACGAATCCGAATATGACCGGTTTTTTACCGAAATCGAGAAGCGGTAGCTTTCCGAAGTAGGCTGACATACCGTCCTCGCCCCCGGTATATTTTGAGAAGGCGACGATAACGAGAAAATATCCGACCTGGTCGAATGCCAGGTTGATAAGGGCAAAACAGGCGCCCGAGGTCCGTACGATGATAGGTCCGAGGATTATGCCTATTAACGCTCCGGCACAAATACCGGCGAGAATTGCGAGGATCGGGTTCTTCGAAACATGCTCCGTAAAGAGGGTAAGTGCGTATGCCCCCGTGCCCAGATAGAGCATATGACCGAAGGAAAGGCGGCCCATGTAGCCATAAAGGAGATTATATCCGAGGACGAAAATACAGAAGATTATGAAATCGGTGGTCCTGTTTATCCCCAGCACGGGGACCAGAACGATGAAGGCCGCGGCGATTATCGCGATATCCATGACGCTTCTCGGACCGGTTGCAATATATGAATTCTTTTTTCCGTAGGGACTGCTCGCGCTCAAACTGTCCTCCTCTTAAGACTCCGCGGGTGCCGGGGGCACGGAAGGCCCGAATCCAGGATTACTGCCTGATAAGGATCCTTCCGATCCGCTCCGATATTTAAAACACTTATATGAGGCTCTTCAGGAAATCCTCGTGGTTCATTACATGGCCGATTTTCGGGAATATATATTTCTCGGCATAATCCTGTTCCATATCCGTGTCAGTCCCCGTACAGTCGCCGACCACAATTACCCTGTAGCCCTTGTCATACGCCGATCTCGCGGTCGATTCGACACACCAGTTGGTGTGAAATCCGACGATGGCGACATATTCGATCATATTGACCCTCAAAGTATAGTCGAGGGCCGTGGACCAGAACGCGTCAAGGGTTTTCTTGCCTCTCACGATCAGGTCTCCCTTCTTGGGCGTGAGCTCCGGGATGATCTCCGGGCCCAGTGTTCCCGCCACCCAGGCGCCGCTGACCGGTTTGCCTTCGATCTCCCAGCCGGTGGGCATGTCTATTTCGAGGCCCCTCAAACCTCCCATTCCCGGACCGTGAGGATCTATCTCGGGAAAACCCGGCTCGAATGCCTCGAAGGGCACGTAGATGATCTTCTTGACCTTGCCCCTCGCCCTGTCGATGAGGTCGACGAGATTGGGGATCACGTTCCGTTTCTCAAGCTGCTGCGCGATAAACTGGTACATTGAACCGCCCGGTTTCAGAAAATCGTATTGCGGCTCGATCAAAACGATGGCGGTCTTTGATGCCTCAATTTTTGGTGCGCTCATAATTGTCCTCCTTACAGGTATTGTTCCAACTGGCTTTTATTGTTTATTTCCCCTTTTTCCGTGAGTTCCGTCACCACTTTGCCTTCTTTCATCACATAGACTTTGTCGGCAAGCATACCGACTACAGAGAGATTCTGCTCCACGATCACCATCGATACCTTTCCTTTCATCAGGGAAAGGACATTGAGGATATCATTAATGGTCCCGGCGGCAAGGCCCTCGGTGGGCTCGTCGATAAGAAGCAGCCTGGGATTTCCCACAAGGGCGCGCCCGATGAGTAAAATCTGCCTTTGGCCCCCGCTCAAGCTCCCTGCTCTCGCATTCAGGTATTTCTCGATCTTGGGATAGATGCTGACCACCTTGGCGATGGCATCCGCTATTTTCTCACGGGTGGGATAGGCCGCAAGCTCGAGGTTCTCCTTTACCGTAAGCTGCGAGAATACCCTCTTATCCTGAAAAACATATCGTATTCCCATTAATGCTATTTTTTCAGGGGCAAGACCGGTGATCTCTTTCTCCTCAAAAAAGATGGAACCGGAAGAGGGTTTCAGAAAACCGGCCACCGATTTAAGGAGCGTGGTCTTTCCCGCCCCGTTCCTGCCCGCCACAAAAGCCATTTCGCCGTTCTCGACACGGAGGGTGATGCCGTGGAGGACCTTCGCGTGCCCGTACGCAACATCCAGATTTTTTACACTGAGCATACCAAGCCCTCCTCTTTGCCCCAGTAAACTTCCCGCACCAGAGTATTGCAAAGCACCTCATTGGGGATGCCCTGGGCGATCAGCTTGCCCTCGTGCATGACGCACAACCTCTCCACGAGATCGACGATCCTGGATATTTTATGCTCGATGAGGATGAGGGAGAACCGGGACTTCACCTTCTCTATAATGCGCAGGACCTCTCCTATTTCGGAATCGCTTAACCCCGCGAAGGGCTCGTCCAGAAGGAGCACCCTCGGATTAAGAGACAGGGCCACCGCAATTTCCAGCTTCCGTTTGTCTCCGTAAGAAAGCTCGGAAGTCATGAGGTCGGCCTTGCCCTCAATTCCCATCGTGTGAAGGGCCTGAACACAGCTATCCATTACCTCGGGCTGATGGGCATCGGCAAAGAAAAACCTCCTCTTCGATCCATGGTCCTTTCTGAACCTTATGGACGCGAGAATGAGATTATCCATCACTTTCAGCGAGTCGAAGACGGAGACAAGCTGAAAAGTCCTTACCAGTCCCATCATGACTCTCTTGTGAGGCGGAACTTTGGTGATCTCCTTTCCGTCAAAGAAGATGCTCCCCTCGGTAGGCGGAAAAAGTCCGGTAAGAAGGTTAAAGAACGTGGTCTTGCCGGCCCCGTTGGGACCGATAACGCCCACCGCCTCACCTTCCCTCATGGTGAAATCGACGCCGTCAACCGCGGCCAATCCGTTGAACCGGATCGTAACTCCTTTAGTCTCAATGAAATTCTGTTCTTTCATAACTCCTCATTGAAGGATCGTAAGGGACGCCCTCGGAAAGGGCGCCCCTTTTCACCATCAGTATCCCAGGGAAGACAGGGTCGGGAGGTAATCTTCACCCGTATAGGCTCCGATCACCTTTACAAGGTCCCACTTCTTATCCTTTCTCTCTTTCGCGCCCTTTCCTACCACTACATAGGCGCCATATTTAAATATAGGCTGGTGGTCGGCCCTCCACATGCCCTGTCCCTTCATGGAATCGAACTTCGGGTTTGCCATCAGAGCCTTCGCCATCGCTTTTCCGTCAGTCGACTGGGCAAGCTCCATGGCGCGTACCGCTTCCATAACGCCTTCATAGGCCATTGCCGAATAAGGGTCAGGCGGATACTTGTATTCTTTTTCGAATTTCTTTGCAAAGGCATCCGAAGTTTTTACGATGGCGGCATCGGGAAAACCCTTCATATCGTAGTACCAGGACATGAGCGAATAGACGCCTTCCAGCGCCTCGGGCGGCACGCCGCTTCCGAAGGCGTTGGTCATCCAGTCGAACCATATCTTCGTTTTCTTCTTGAGACCGGTCTCATAGGTCTGTTTCAGCACGTTGATCGCATCAACCCCCCAGTGGGCGAGCATGACGATGTCGGGTTTTTTTTCGCCGATCTTCAGAAGATAAGAGGTGTAATCACTGGTCCCCACGGGCGATTCTACATAGTCGACCTTAATGCCCCGCTTCTCGAATGCTGCCTTCGCCCCTGCCCACTGATCGCGGCCGAAGGCGTAGGCGGGACCGAAGAAGATAATATTCTTGTATCCCAGTTTATCAACAATATACGATGCTCCTGCATACCCTGCGGAGTAAGCGCTGCCATGCACCGCAAAGGTGGTCTCCGCCATCTCGTTCTTTTCAAACATGGTGGCGGCCACGACATTCACGGGAAAATAGGCGATCGGGGTCTTCTTCACTTCCTTGTTGAGAGCGGCTGATATGGGAGCGAAGGTCTGACCCACAATGACGTTTACCTTACTCTCGTCGATCAGCTCTCTGAATCGGCGGATAGCAATATCGGGCTTCGACTCGTCATCTTTTACAAAAATCTCGATGGGCACCTTTTTTCCTCCCATCTTCACGCCCCCCGCTGCATTGACCTCTTTTACCGCAAGCTTCGCTCCGTCGAGCTGAAGGGGCCCGATAGGAGAAGCCGCGCCGGTGAGGCCGAACATCAGGCCTACCCTTATCTTATCGGGCGGCGCCGCGAATACACCGCCGGCGAATATACCGCCGGCGGCCATAAAACAGATCAAGGAAAAAACTGCCATTAGCTTCATCTTCGTACCCATCGCAATACCTCCTCATTTTGTTTTGGTACCGGAATCCTCTTTCCTGCCGTTCGATCTTTCTCCGACCACTTCTTTCCAGTCATCGGTCTCCGTGCTCTCTCTGATCTGCTCTACCATTTTACGGTTATGATTCCGAAAGGCCGCCTCCGCCTTTTCCTGGTCCTTCAGCTCGAAGGCGTCCACAATCCTTACGTGATCGTCGTAGAGACTGGAGATCACAGGGCTGATATGCATGGCGATCGGCCTCATCTTGTTCTTTACCGCCTGCAGCATCTCCTGCAGTATTTTATTTCCGCTCGCTTCATAGACAAGGGCATGAAAATCATAATCCAGGCGGGAATAGCCTATAACGTCTTCTTTCTCCACTACCTTCCGCTGATCGTCGATGCATTTTTTCATTTTTTTTACGAGCTTTTCATCCGCATGAGATATAGCCAGCCTCGCCGCCAGACCCTCGAGCACCTCTCTCACGGTATAAAGCTCGATGGCCATAGTGGGCGTGAGAGATGCCATAAAAACACCCCTGTTCGGGATATTTTCGAGTAACCCCTCCTGTATGAGCCGATGGACCGCCTCCCACACAGGGGTACGGCTCGCACCTACCTCTTTGGCGATCTGCTCCACATTGATACGCATTCCTGGTCCAAACCGCTGGTTGGCGATCATATCTTTGAGTATGGCATATATCTGATTGCTCAACCTTTCTTTGCTCACTTTAGTCTGCATCATATATTAATTTTATCAAAACAGCGTGCCTTGTCAAGTTCTTTCGTGAAATATACTTCATATTTCATGAAATATATCGGCCTTCGGTGCACCCGCGGGTTCGGCCCTGGGCTATAAAAGACGACCACAGGATTGCCGGGGCCGGGACTCCTGAAAAGGCTGCGCCACAGGAGGGGGATTTGCCTTTAATCTACCTTGAAAATCGCCGGTTTAACTGTTATTATCTTTCTCAATTATGGAAATTCCTGAAAACGAATTAATAAAAAGACTGAAGAAATTCGAAAAAAGCAGAAAAGAGGTTATACGGGGCATCGGAGACGACGGCGCGGTGGTCGAAATGGCCCATGGCAGCTATGTCTTCGTCCAGGATACGGTGGTCGAGCACATCCATTTTGAATTCGCCTTCATGAATGCAAGGCAGGTCGGGAAGAAAGCGCTCTACGTAAATATATCCGATATTCTTTCCATGGGCGCCCTGCCCCTTTATTTCCTCGTCACTATAGGCATACCGCAGGGAATGTCTTTCCCGGAAATCCGCAGCCTTTACTCCGGCATGAGCCAGGCGGCGAAGGAGTTCAATGTAACCCTCCTGGGAGGGGACACCTCCGCCACAAGATCGGATTTCTTTATTGATGTATCCATGATAGGAAAATTGAAAAGCGATCGTTACCTCGGAAGAGAAGGCGCCTCGGAAGGGGACTATATCGGCGTAACAGGTTTCCTCGGCGAAAGCGCCTACGGACTCCACCTCCTGATGAACGGCCCGACGGGCCGGAAAAAGAGCAGGTTTATAGACCGGTACGTCAACCCCAAGCCTCCCTATATTGTGTGGAAGGAGCTGATGGACCGCGAGATCCCCTCGGGGATGATGGATGTGAGCGACGGTCTGATTATCGATCTCGAACGAATGATGAGGGAGAGCGGGAAAGGGGCGCGTCTTGACTTCGAGCACATACCGATCCCACGGGAACTGGTGCGGAACGGAAAAGAGAGCTTCGCCCTTTCCGGCGGGGAAGATTATCAATTTCTCTTCACCTTCCCGCCTTCAAAGCTTCCCGAGGTCGAGGGACTTCGCGGCCGGGGAGTGCCTCTCTCCGTGATCGGCAGGGTAATCCGGGGAAAGGGCGTCAAACTTCTTAACCAGGGGGTTATGGTTCCCATTACATCAAAAGGCTATCAGCATTTCGGAGATAATGGATGAACAAAACGTTATACATATCGGATATTACAGGAGAATACATCGACGTTAACGATTTTTTTGTGGCGGTCAAGAAAGGGATCTTCTCCGGCAGGAACAACGCGCGTTATATGAGCGTTACCCTTCGGGATAAGACGGGTACCATTGAGGGGAAGATATGGGATCGGGTCGACGAGTTGAGCAGCCTCTTTCAAAGAAATGATCTGGTTCGCATAAAGGCAAAATCCCGCCTCTATCAGGAGAAGTGCCAGCTCACCATTACCGATATCAGAAAGGTCGAAAAAGAGCTCTCTCTCGAGGAGATGAGAGACTATTATCCTGAGAACGGAGACGGCGACGAGCACGTCAGGAATGACTATAGACAATTTGTGGCCGAAATAGAGGACCCCCATCTCGGACGGCTCTTTGCGGCCCTTGAAACGAGAAAAGAGTGGTTTAATAAATTCTTCCTCTTTCCTGCCTCCGTGGGGGTACACCATGTGGCCATGGGCGGCCTTCTCGAACATTCCGTCTCCATGGCGAAAATGGCAAAATTGGCGGCAGCCGTGCTCGGGGGAAACGGGGATGTGGCGGTGGCAGGATGCCTCCTTCACGACATAGGCAAGATCGAAGAGCTGGAGTTGAAGGGGGGGTTCGGATATTCCGATAAGGGACGGCTCTTGGGCCACATTACCATCGGAGTGATGATGCTCAAAGAGCTGATCGCCGAGGTCGAAGATTTCCCCCGGGACATCGCCGATATTCTGTCCCACATCATCGTCAGCCACCATGGCGTCGAAGAGTGGGGCTCTCCGAAGAAACCGATGTGTGTTGAGGCCCTTATCGTCCATTACCTCGATGATCTCGACGCGAAAGTAATGGGCGTAAAAGAGCATATGAAATCCAATATGGAGGACGAGCGCTGGTCGGCCTATCACAGGCTTTACGAATCTTATTTCTACAGGCTTTCAGGCAGTAAATAATGGAAGTAAAAAGGATAGTCGTCGATACTCTGGAGATCGAAGACGGCCTTGCCCGTCTGCGGGGCCCTTTGACCAAATATATCGTAACGGTCCTCAGAAAAAACCCGGGAGAGCGGTTAGACCTTATCGACCGGGAAGGCCGGTTCTACCATTGCAGTATCCGGACCGTCAAAGGCAGGGAAGTGGTCCTTGATATTTTGAGCACCGAGCTCAAGCAGGAGGTAAGCCGGGACAGGGTGACTCTTTGCGCCAGCCCTATAAAGGGCGCCCGCATGGATTGGCTCATCGAGAAGGCTACCGAGTTGGGGGTGGACCGAGTCATTCCGGCCCTCTTCGCAAGGACTGTCGTCAAGGCGGATAGCGGAACACGGGAGAAGTACGGGAGGTGGCGAAGGATTGCGAGAGAGGCATCCCGACAGTCGGGGAGAAGCTCGGTCCCCGAAATAACCGATCCTATGCCGCTCCAGGAAATCCTTCCTTACGTCGACGACGTGAGTAACCGATGGGTGTTTTATGAAAAAGAAAAGGAGCAGACTTTAAAGAATATAATGGGCGCCAGGAAAGAAGGGGATATATTCATCGTTACGGGCCCCGAAGGCGGCATTGAAGAGTCGGAGATAGAGTGGCTAAAGGGCAAGGGCTTCGCCCCCTGCAGTTTAGGGGAGCACATCTTCAGGTCCGAAACCGCCCCGCTTGTAGTACTTTCCATCATCCTCTACGAGTATCTCCTGAAATGAATAAGGCACCCCTGTCTTCCCGGTGCATCGCCTTCATCATCGATCTTGCCCTACTTTTCAGCACCTGGGTGAGCGTGTGCCTGGCGGCCCTGGCGGGATACCGCCTCGGATCCGGCAGATTGACATTCATAAATCTTTCTTGTATTCTCTTGCTTTCTTCCCTTTTTATTTGCCTGATCTTCCTTTTTTATTTTACCTTCCTCACCACGAGAGAGGGGATGACTTTCGGGAAAGCCATCATGAATATAAAGGTAGTGTGCGCAGAAGGAAGACAAAAGGGTAAGGCACCAGGTTTTGTAAGATCTCTTGTGAGAACTGTCGCCTACGGTCTCTCTGCCCTGCCCTGCTTCATCGGATTCATTATGGCCCTCTTTTTCTATGGAAGGACCCTTCATGATCTTATAGCCGGCACTGAAGTGATACGGGTTGAGAAAACGGAGACAGAGGGCGGTCCGTTCCCGGAAGATGAAATCCCGGGCCAAAAGCCGGAGGAGGCATTATGAAACAGGATGGAAAGGTGGGTTGCGGCTGCCTCATCTTCGTTCTCATCTGTGTTTTGATAGGCGCGGGGCTGAGCGCTCATCCCATCAGCCTTAAGTTTCTCGGAAACCAGTTCAGATACGAGGACAAGTTATCTCCCTCGGACATTCTATTCGTTCCGCGATTCGAAGAGGATAAGAACGGCGAGGCTTACGCGGACGCCTTCAGGGAGTTCTGGGCGGGCAACGGACGATTCATTTATGTGGAGAACGATACCGTACTGGGTGGGAGCATCCTCGACCCTGTTCAAAAAATGGCAAAGGCCAGGGGGATAAAAGAGGGCCTCGTAAGAAAGATGGAGACTGACGGAGAGGGGTTAAAGAAGGCTTATAAGATAAGAAAACAGTTTACCGCCATGGGCGCAAAGAAGGTGATCATCCTCGTTCCCGAATATGCATCGAGAAGGTACCACATGCTCTACGGCAATTCGGGGACCGGAAAAACAACCTATCTGATCAGGCCCGTCAACGTCTCCTATTTCAAAAAGGACGGGTGGTGGAAGAACGGTCCTTCCAGACTCCTGCTGCTCAACGAGCTCTTTATCCTCGCTCCCCTTTCCGTTGAGAAATTCCAACACGGAAGCGAAAAGGATGCGACAGGGGCCGAAGGAGAGGGGGCGAATTGGACTCCTCGCAGGAATATAGTGTGCACAGTACAGAAATAAGGAAGGGATGATGGAAGAACTGCGCGCCCTGATCGCCTTCTCGAGGCTCAAGGGCCTTGGAATGGCAAGAAAGAGGCGCCTTCTTGAGGAGGTTTCCTTAATCGCGCCGGTTTTTGAAGGGCGCGTGCCGGCCGGCGATCCCATATTGACCAGGGAAATCGCATCTTTCGAAGGATGGAAAGCCATCGATGAGGAGCTGGCACAACTGGGCGATATGGGGGCGGAAGCGCTCACCATAAGGGATGACCTCTATCCGGCCGCGCTTAAGGCCATTCCCGACCCTCCCCTGGTCCTTTTTAAAAAGGGTCCTCTGAGGACGGATAGCCCCGCCCTCGCGATCGTCGGTTCGAGACGAGCTACAGAGGAGGGCATGCGCCTCGCGGAAAAAATAGCCGACACCCTCTCAAGCGTCGGCATCACTATCGTGAGCGGCCTCGCGCGCGGCATAGACGGCGCCGCTCACAGGGGAGCGCTCGCCGGCAGGGGAAAGACCCTCGCCATTCTGGGATGCGGACTCGACATTGTATATCCCTCCGAGCATGGCCGCCTTTTACGGCAAATAGGCGAAGAGGGCGCGGTATTTACCGAATACGGCCTCGGAGAGAGGCCCTTGTCAGGGCATTTTCCCGAGAGAAACAGGATCATCGCGGGCCTTGCCAAGGGCATCCTCGTAATAGAAGCCACCGAAAAGAGCGGCTCCCTCATCACCGCGCGGCTCGGAATTGAGTACGGGAAAAGCGTAATGGCAGTCCCGGGAAGCATATTCAGCGACGGAAGCAAAGGGACGAATGCCCTGATCAAACAAGGCGCAAGGCTCGTGGACACGATCGAGGACATAATCTCCGAATGCTTTCCGGAGATTCGGATCGGGAACAAACTACCGATTGATATGAGTGAGAGGGAAGGTTATATTTATTCAATTGTCGGCCACGGGAAGATCCATGTCGATGAAGTGATAGAAAAAAGCAATATGGGCGCAAAAGATGTGATGGCGATTCTCACCTTGCTCGAGATGAAGGAAGCGGTGCGAGAGGTCGCCGGGGGCTTTTATATCAAGAAATGATCGTCCCTTGCAAAGTAAAGGATGCCCCGGGAGGCAGGATATAAATGGGTAAGTCGCTTTTGATCGTCGAGTCACCAACAAAGATGAAAACGCTTTCAAAATTTCTGGGTAAGGATTTCACCATAAAGGCAACCTACGGTCATATCAAGGACCTTCCCAAGAGCGCCATGGGGGTGGATGTCGAAAAAGGGTTTAATCCCCATTTCGTTCTGGTTAAGGGCAAAAACAAGGCCGTTGACGAGATCAAAAAAGCCGGCAACCTTGCGGATACTATCTACATCGGGTCCGACCCTGATCGCGAAGGTGAAGCGATCGCATTTCACGTAGCAGAGCTGGTAGGAAAAAAGAAGAACGTGCAGCGAGTCCTCTTCCATGAAATTACGAAAAAAGGGGTGCTCGATGCCCTGAAGAATCCTACTGCTCTGGATGCATCAAAATACGATGCACAAAAAACGAGAAGGATTCTTGACCGGCTGGTCGGGTACAAGATAAGCCCTCTTCTCTGGGAAAGGGTCAGCTATGGACTTTCGGCAGGTCGCGTGCAGTCGGTGGCATTGAGGCTGATCTGCGACCGGGAAGAAGAGATAGAGAGCTTTGTAAAAGAAGAATACTGGGTCATCGAGGCAGAACTCGAGCTTCCCTCAGGAGAGCGCTTTAAAGCGATTCTGGAAAAGAAAGGTGACGCAAAGATCAGGGTCGCCTCCAAAGGCGAGGCCGAGGCGATAAAGAAAGCAATAAAGAATAATAATTTCGTCATTTCAAATATTCAGATAAAAGAAAAGAATGTTTTGCCCCAGCCCGCTTTTATTACCAGCAGGCTTCAGCAGGAGGCGTCAAGGAAACTGAAATTCTCACCCAAGAGAACCATGATGCTCGCTCAGAAGCTTTATGAGGGAGTGGATATGGGGGGCGAAGAAGGTCTTACGGGTCTTATCACCTACATGAGGACCGATTCCGTGCGCGTTTCCGATGAGGCGGTAAAAGGCGCCCGGGAGCTTATCGGCGGCACTTTCGGGAAAGAATACCTTCCGAAGGCGCCTCACCTTTTCAAGAATAAGAAATCGGCCCAGGACGCCCATGAAGCGATACGTCCCGCCGAAGTTCACATCACGCCGGAGAAGGTGAGGCCTTTCCTGGACAAAGACCTCTTCGCTCTCTACGACCTTATATGGAAGAGGTTCATCGCCTCTCAAATGGCGCAGAAAAGGCTGAAAACCAAGGTTGTGGACATCAAAGCAGGTGAGTATATCTTTGTCGCACGGGGCTCCCACGTCCTCTTCGACGGCTTTACGAGAATATACGAAGAAGAGGCAGTCACGGCTCCGGGTGAGGATGGTGAAAAGGCAGAGCAGACTGCCTATCTGCCCGATATGAAATCAGGCACCCCGCTCACCCTCGCCGATACCGTGCTCAATCAGCGCTTTACTATGCCCCCTCCCAGATATACGGAGGCGTCTCTCATTAAGACACTCGAGACAAGGGGAATCGGCAGACCGTCGACGTATGCTACCATCATCACCACGGTCCAGGATCGCTCGTACGCGAAAAGAGATAAAGGCAAACTCATACCCACGCCCCTTGGCATCACGGTAAACGGTCTCATGAAGGGCTTCTTCCCCACCATAGTGGATGTCGACTTTACCGCAAAACTCGAAGAGAAACTGGATCAGATTGAAGGCGGAAAAGCGAATTGGGTCTCTTCCCTCGAAAAATTTTACGCCACTCTCCAGAAGGAGCTGCTCCTGGCGCAGGAAGGCATGAAAAGTCTCAAGAAAGAGGAGAAGGAGACAGACATACTTTGCGAGCAGTGCGGCAAGAACATGCTGCTCAGGTGGGGCAAGAACGGGGAATACCTTATATGCAGCGGAAAACCCGCATGCAAGAATAAAAAAAATGTGAAAGTAGACAGCTCCGGGGCTATTCACGTAGTAGAGCAGGAAGTAAAAGGCACGTGCAGCGAGTGCGGCGGCAATCTCGTCGAAAAGACCGGCAGATTCGGCCGCTTTCTCGCGTGCAGCAATTATCCCGACTGTAAGCACACAGAGCCCTATTCTCTCGGCTTTGCCTGCCCCAACGAAGAATGCACCGGCAAGCTTGTCGAAAAAGTATCGAAGATAAAGAAGAAGTTCACGGCATGCTCGCGGTACCCCGATTGCTCCTTTGCAACTAATGCGGAGCCTGCGGAGGGTCCGTGCCCCGAATGCGGGGCGCCGACGCTCTTTCTCCACAGAAAGATGCTCTCATGCCTGCGGAAGGGCTGCGGATGGAAATCAAAGTAATCGGAGGCGGCCTTGCAGGGGTTGAAGCCGCCTTTCAGATAGCCCGCCAGGGACTCAGGGTAACCCTGTGCGAGATGAGACCCCATACCTCCACGCCTGCCCATAGGACCTCACTTCTTTCGGAGCTTGTATGCAGTAATTCACTGAAATCGAAAGACCTCTCGAACGCTCACGGCCTCCTGAAAGAGGAGCTGCGTCTCCTCGGCTCCATTATTCTGAGTGCGGCCGATCGGGCAGCCATTCCGGGCGGTAAGGCCCTTGTGGTGGACAGGGGCGAGTTTTCGGGGCTGATAACACGGGAGATAGAGGCCAACCCCCTGATCGATGTGATCCGGGGTGAAGTGACGGAGATCCCTTCCGGAGTAGCGATAATCGCCACAGGCCCGCTCACGAGCGATAGTCTCGCGGAGAGGATCGGCGCCCTCACGGGTGCGGAAAACCTTTCTTTTTTCGACGCCATATCCCCTATCATCGACAGCGAGACGGTAGATATGGAGAAGGCGTTCTTCGGCTCCCGCTATATGGACCACACAGACGACTACCTCAACTGTCCCCTCACCCAGACAGAATACGATGCGTTTATCGATGCCCTTATAGGAGCCGAGCGGGTAAGCATGAGAGATTTCGAGAAGACGCCTTACTTTGAGGGCTGTCTCCCCATTGAGGTCATGGCTGAAAGGGGGAGGAAAACCCTTGCCTACGGCCCCATGAAGCCGGTGGGGCTATCTCATCCCGATACCGGCAGGAGACCCTATGCCGTTGTCCAGCTAAGAAGGGAAGACGCCGCCGGAAGCATGTACAACATGGTGGGGTTCCAGACAAAGCTGACATACGGAGAGCAGGAGCGGGTGTTCCGGATGATTCCCGGTCTTGCCCGCGCCTCTTTTTTGCGTCACGGCAGCGTACACCGTAATACCTATATCAACTCCCCATCGGCACTTACGCGCGGTCTCAGTCTCGCAGCCATGCCGAATCTCTTTTTTGCCGGCCAGATCACCGGCGTGGAAGGGTATATGGAATCAACCGCCATGGGACTTCTCGCGGGTATCTCGGCCTGTAATTTCATAAGGGGCATCCCTTTCGAGCCCCCCGGGCCGGACACCTGCATCGGCGGTCTCGTGCGCTATATCACTACGGAGAGAAAACATTTTCAGCCCATGAATGTAAATTTCGGCCTTATGCCCGAGTATAACAAGAAGGAAAAGGAGAGAATAATCCGGCAGGCCCTGGATTCGATAGGCTTCTGGATGGAGAAACGGGTCGCCCCGCGTCCCGATGATGGAGATCAGGATGAAACAAGAGATTGAAGCGCTGAAAGAGAAGGCCCTACGGGGAGAAATCGACACGTCCGACGTAATGGCATTATATGGAAAGGGCATGGAGAATCCCTTCCTCCTCATGGCCTATGCTTCCGAGTTGAGGGAATTTTACAAAGGACAGAAGATCAGCCTTTGCGCCATTATAAACGCAAAATCAGGCGTCTGCCCGGAAAACTGCAGGTTTTGTGCCCAGTCGGCCCATTACGAGACCGATGCGCCCGTCTATCCCCTGGTAAGCGCCGATGAGATATTTGCAAAAGGGCGCGCGGCCCACGAGGCAGGCGCTCATTTCTTCGGCATCGTCACGAGCGGCACTTCCGTGATCGCAAAAGAGGAATGGGATACAATTTATGAAGCCATCGAACGTCTGAATCATATAGGCATCAAGCCCTGCGCATCTTTAGGGCTTCTCGACCGGGAAATGGCACGGGGCCTCAAGGACGCCGGGCTCTACAGATATCATCATAATCTGGAGACTTCGCGGAGCTTCTTCCCCCATATCTGTTCCACCCATGAATACGATGAGGACACGGGAAGCGTGACGGCCGCTAAAGACGCGGGACTGACCGTCTGCTCCGGGGGGATCATAGGACTCGGCGAGACAATGGAACAGAGAATAGAGATGGCCATGACCCTCAGGGAGCTCGACGTCGATTCGGTGCCGATCAACATCCTGAGCCCCATTCCGGGAACGCCCCTGATGGATGCCGCGTCCCTGACCCCGCTGGAGGTCCTTTTGACCGTTTCCCTTTACCGGTTCATTCTCCCGAAGAAGGATATCAAACTGTGCGGAGGCAAGGAGAGAAACCTGAGACAGCTCCTGCCCTTGGGAATAATCGCGGGATGCAACTCTTTCATGACGGGAAATTACCTTACTACCGAGGGCAGAGGCACTGTTGCCGACCTTGAAATGATACGCGACCTGGGCCTCACGCCCTCGCTCCCTTAAGGGCCCCGGCGCGACGGACCGCCTTTTGTCCGCCTATCCTACCACGGTCCCGAGCTTGAAGATGGGCAGGTACATGGCGATAATAAGCCCCCCGAGCACCACGCCCAGGAAGAGCATGATCATGGGCTCCATAAGGGCCGTGAGATTTGTTACCATCGTATCTACATCTTCCTCATAGAAATCGGCCACTTTATTGAGCATGTTATCGAGTGCGCCTGTCGACTCGCCTACCTGGACCATCTGGACGACCATGGGCGGGAATACCCCGCTTTGCTCCAAAGGCTCCGACATGCTTTTCCCCTCGCTGATCCGAAGTCTTGCGGTGACGAGGGCGTCCTCCACAATCCTGTTGCCTGCCACCCTCGCCACGATCGTGAGACTGTCGAGTATGGCCACGCCACTTGAGAGGAGGGTGGAAAGAGTCCTGGTCACCCGCGCCACCGAGGCTTTTACGGCCAAAGTGCCAAAAAGGGGCATCTTAAGTATCAGTCTGTCTATTTGCCTTCTTCCTTTCTCCGTCCGATAATATCTCCTGAACAGGAAATAGAGCCCGACTACCACGCCTGCCAGGATGTGGATCGTCGATTTGACCATTCTGCTCAAGGCAACCACAAACGCGGTGGGCGCGGGCAGGGTAGCTCCCATGTCTTTGAACATCGTCTCAAAAACGGGTATCACAAAGATCAGGAGGACCATTACTACGCCGATGGCAACCACGATTATGCTTATAGGATAGATCATCGCCGACTTGACCTTCTTTTTGAGCTTCTCCGTCTTCTCCATATAGGAGGCGAGACGGATAAGGACCGTGTCCAGCGTGCCGCCCTCCTCGCCCGCTACCACCAGATTTACATAAAGAGCGTCAAAACATTGGGGATAGTCCCTAAGGGCGTCGGCGAAACTGGATCCCCCCTCGATCTTCTCTTTTATCTCCTCGACGATTATTTTGAGGTTTTTATCCTCTATCTGGCTTGAAAGGATATCGAGGGACTGGACCAGGGGGAGGCCGGAGGTAATCATGGTAGCGAGCTGACGGGTAAAGAGAACGACACTCAGGGTCTTTACTTTCTTCTTTTTCCCCTTCGCCCGGGATTTGGACGCATCTTTCCTCTCGTTCCATTTGACGAGTATAATCCCGTCTTTTCTGAGCTCTGCCCTGAGGGCCGCATGTGACGGAGATCCGGAAACGCCGGTTCGCGTCTCACCCTTTAAAGTTTTCCCTTCCCATTCAAATAAGGTCATGCAGGCCGCCTGTTTTCCTTCATATCATGTCACTCTATTTTTATACTTTTTCCGATAGATGATACAATGACCATCGTCACTTTCGGAGAAAAGAAACAGAGGGCCGGCGCCCCGAAGGGAAGCCGGCCCTCTGAATCCGTCATTTTCAGCCTAATCTCTCATGACCGCATAGAAGGTCGCATTCTCCCTGGTGATGAGCAGCACGATCCCTTCCTTGATGTTCGCTTTCTTCATGGCCTCCTTAAAATCAGTCAGGTTTCGGACAGGCTTTCTCGCGATCTCCTTTATTACGTCTCCCGACCGTATATCTGCATTCTGGGCGGCGCTCCCGGGTTGAACGTCCGTTACTATGACGCCTCTCTTATCCTTCAGGTTCAGATGCTTTGCAATATCAGGATTGATATTCTGAACCACGAGGCCGAAGAAATCTTTATCTACCTCCGGTTTTTTCGATGTAAGGACACCCTCCTCCTTCATCTCTCCGATCACTAAATCCACATCCATCTGCTTCCCGTCCCGCAAAATGCCTATCTTTACCTTCTTGCCGATTTCCGTGGCGCCTACAAGTCGCGGTAACTGCTCCATCTCCTTTATCGGTTTTCCGTTATAGGATACGATCACATCACCCCTTTTAATTCCCGCCTTATCAGCGGGACCCTGTTCGGATACATCGGCCACGAGCGCCCCTTCCGTCTCCTTGAGACCGAAGCTTTTTGCAATCTCAGGCGTTACTTTCTGTATCACCACGCCGATCCAACCCCGTACCACCTTTCCCTTACTCTTAAGCTGGGGCAGGAGCTCCTTGACCACGTTGATCGGTATCGCAAATCCTATGCCCTGTCCTCCCGAGAAGATGGCGGTGTTTATTCCCACCACCTCGCCGGCAAGATTGAACAGGGGGCCGCCGCTGTTCCCGGGATTGATCGACGCGTCGGTTTGAATGAATTCATCGTAAGGGCCCGCGCCGATGATCCTGCCCTTCGCGCTCACAATACCCTGAGTGACGGTGTGCTCAAGGCCGAAGGGATTGCCGATTGCAACAACCCAATCCCCCACGTCCAATTTATCGGAATCGCCGAAGGGTGCAACGGGAAAGACCTGCTTGGCAGTTATTTTTATGAGTGCGATATCGGTTTTGGGATCTTTCCCTATTACGGTGGCGTCATACTCTTTTCCGTCGGTGAGTTTTACTTTTATGCTCTGGGCCCGCTCGACCACGTGATTATTGGTAAGGATATACCCTTCCCTGTCGATAATGAAGCCCGATCCGAGACTTCGTTGCTTAGACTCTTTTTGTGGCATATCTCCAAAAAATTTCTCGAAGAAATCTTCCCCGAAGAAATCCCTGAAGCCCCCCTGGGGCCCGCCGGCCCCCGGGCCGAGATTAGGTCCTTTCCTGACCGTGGTGGTGCTGATATTGACGATGGCAGACCTGACCTGTTTCACGAGAGGACCGAAGCTGGGCAGTCCCTTGTCATAAGCCACGGTCCTGACCGGCAACCTGCTCGCGTCAAAGGACGTCTCTTTGGAGACAACCTTGCCCCTTACGTACACAAAAACGAGCGCCATACACAAGAGCGCAACAACAGTCACTTGCCATCGTTTGTTTCTCATGATTCCCTCCGCTTAAATAGGCAATTTTATGGAAAACAGGCTCCCGTTCCGGACCTGGCTTTCGACTTGGATCGAGCCCTTATGAGCTTCCGCTATCCACTTGCTGATGGATAAACCCAAGCCTGTGCCGCCTTCCCTCCTTCTCGACCTGTCCGCTTGATAGAATCTGTCGAACACATACCTCAAATCCTCTTCTCCGATCCCCGGGCCATTATCCTTCACATTTACCCGCACATAGCCGCCGTTCGCAAAAGACGAGACCGCCACCTGACCACCGGGCTGGGTATATTTTATCCCATTCTCCACGATATTAAGGAACATTCTCCTGAGCTTCAGCTCGTCGCCCCTCACCTTTGCCTCACCCAGCTCGCCCACGGAAAGCTCTATACCCTTTTTATCGGCAAAAATCTGCATATCGCTGCACACTTCGATTATGAGGTCTCTGAGCGAAACGTCTTCGAGATTGAGGCGCACATCTTTGGGATCCGCCTTTGAGAGGAAAAGGAGATCGTCTATGATCTTGGACATCCGGTCAACCTCCTCGAGGCTGCTCTTCAGAAGGTTCTTGTAGTCCTCTGTTTCCCTGTCCTTCCGCAATGCGACTTCGGTTTCACCTTTCAGGATCGTGAGCGGGGTCTTAAGCTCATGAGAGACATCGAGGCTGAATTGATTGATCCTGCTGAAGGATTCCTTCAGCCTCGCGATCATGGCGTTAAAAGTTTCCGCAAGCCGCGACAGCTCGTCTTTCCTTCCTTTGACATCTATCCTCTCATCGAGATTGGTGGACGAAATCTTTACCGCCGCCTTTCTTATCTGATCGACCGGCTTCAATGCCTTTTTAGCGAGAAAATATCCAACCAGAATGGTGGCGCATAAAGAGGTGGGGATACCCACCACAAGAATGAGAAGAAGCTTCGTCATCGTCTCGTCGAAGTCTTCCAGGGAGGTGCCGACCTGGATAATGCTCGTCACCTTCTTGTTTTCGACGATGGGGAAGGTAATCATTCTGAGCCGCGGACGCCTCTCGCCGATCGTCTCGTATGCGATTTCCCCTTTTAAAGCCTTCTGCAAATTTTCAAAGCTGGCAGGCACCGAATCCGTCTCGATATCATTCATCTTCGCCCCTATTTTACCGGAAGTATCGATGATCTGCACCAGCTTCCCCTTGGGCCTTCTCCCCAGCACGTTCTCGAGGTACCGCTCAAAATTTCCGAAGACACTCTGGGTATGGGATTCTGTCATAGATGAAGACAAAACCTGGGCTATGGATGTTATTTTGGCATCGATGCTCTTCTGAAGTCCATTCTGAAAATAGATATAAACTCCCGACGAGAAGACCACGAGAATGAGCGCAAGTATGGCTCCATACCAGAGCGTCAGTTTCCATTTTATGGGGAGGTTAAATTTATTCATCACCTTCTCTAAGAATGTAGCCGGTGCCCCTTACCGTATGGATATACCTTCTTGCGGAGACGGAATCGAGCTTTTTTCTGAGAAAGTTGACATATACGTCGACGATATTCGTCGATTCCCCCTTGCTTTGCCATACATATTCGGCAATCTCGTTCCTCGTGAGCGGCCTTTCCACATTCTTGAGCATAAACTCCATAATGAGAAACTCTTTCTCCGTGAGCTCGATCTCTTTGGAATCGACACTTAACCTGCGGTTATAGGGATCCAGGATCACATGCCCATATTCGAGCAGCCGTGATTCCGCCTGTTTGCTCCGTCTAAGGAGGGCCCTTATTCTCGCGAGGAGCTCATCGAAGGAAAAGGGTTTGGTAAGATAATCGTCACTTCCCGTATCAAGCCCCTTTACCACGTCTTCTTTGGCGGTTTTCGCCGTGATGATGAGAACGGGAGTAATGGACCCCCACGAGCGCATCCGCCGAAGCACCTCGAGCCCGTCGATTTCGGGTATCATCAGATCGAGGAGCACGATATCATAGGAAGCCCCCTTAAGGGCCTCGAGTCCCTTAAGCCCGTCATAGGCCACATCGACATCATACCCTTCTTCCTCAAGGCCCCTGCTCACAAAACTCGCGACCTTGACCTCATCCTCGATAACAAGCACTTTCATCGCCATATTATATATTAACTAAAACAAAAAATCCCGCAATAACAACTCGAGGAACAGTCTCTAGTCTCTAGTCGAAGCCAAGGCAGTAAAAACCTGCAGAGGCGAAAAGAAGCCTGCTCGTCTATTAGAAGGAACAGGCGGCGCTTATGAAGGGCATTCCCCATAGAGTGGTCCCTCGTGGTGTAGCTCGCACGCGAGCGAGAGGGGGCGACGTGAGCCCCTAGAATAGAAAGGGCAGTCTCTAGTCTCCAGTCGTTAGTCGAAGCCAAGGCAGTAAAAACCTGCAGAGGCGAAAAGAAGCCTGCTCGTCTATTAGAAGGAACAGGCGGCGCTTATGAAGGGCAATTCCTCTATGAGTGGTCCCCCGTGTCGTAGCTCGCACGGCGAGCGAGAGGGGGAGGCTCCGCGGGCTGCTGCCCGTGGAGGGGGCGACGTGAGCCCCTATGGGTTGTGCGACGCAAGCCCCAATAAAATGCGCCCGTAAAGCGTGTATGCGTTGAAGCGAAAAAAGGGAAAAGAAACCGGTCCTCCCGCGTCAGCCTAGCCCGCACAGCGGGCGAGAGGGGGAGGCTCCGATAGCCTTTGCTATCGGAGGGGGCGACGTGAGCCCCATTAAATGCTTTGACAAACCCCCATGAAACCTGTAAGTATAAAAAGGTTGCCGATCAAATTCTATGTGCGGGAGTAAGGCCCCGGTTCCGGGAAGATATCCCCCACGCGCTATTCTACAATTGGAGGTACTGTGAGTCTATGAGCCTTTTGGAAGCCTACATCATCACCTTTACGGCAAGTTTCTGCACCCTCGTCATAGAGATGGTGGCCGGACGCGTCTTGGCCCCCTTCGTAGGTGTTTCGATCTATACGTGGACGAGTATTATCGGCGTGATTCTGGCGGGCATCAGCATAGGCGCCTATATAGGCGGGAAACTCGTTGACCGGTTTCCCGAAAGGAAGACCCTGGGATGGCTTCTACTTCTTTCGGGTATTTTGACCCTTGCCATAATTCCTCTTACTTTCGCAGTCGCTTCTTACCGTTTCCCCCTCTCTCTCATGCTGCGAATTTTTCTTGTCACCACCATCATCTTTTTCATTCCCGGCTGCGTGCTCGGCACAATCAGCCCCGTAGTGGTGAGGCTCACTCTCAAAAATCTCGATAATGCAGGAAATGTAATTGGAAAGATATATGCCCTCTCCACGCTCGGGGCTATCATCGGTACCTTTATTACAGGCTTTTTTCTCATCTCATGGATGGGAACCCAAAAGATTATATTCCTCATGGGCATAATCCTGCTTTTGGCTGCCCTCTTCTCCGGCTCCCTCTTTAAAACGAAGAAGAGCGTGGCCCTTTTTGTCATCATCGCTTTTTTCGGCATGTGGGGCGTCCATCATTTCCTCTACAAGGTGCCCCTCCGGCAGGGCGTAAAGCTTTACACGGAGAGCGACTATTTCACCATCAAGCTCATCGACACCATAAGCCATGACCGGACCACGCCGCTTAAGGCGATGGTCCTCGATAATCTTATTCACTCCTACGTATGCCTCGAAAATCCCCTTCATATAGAATATGATTACGAAAAGATCTATTCCGATGTG
>DASXUJ010000094.1 GCA_036504895.1 Syntrophorhabdaceae bacterium | reverse complement strand
TGCGCGCATGAGCACGTCCGACACGGTAAGGAACATCATGAATGTGAGGGCGCTGCCGCCGATGATATTGAGAACCCTGGTGACCTTCGTCAGGAACCTCTCGAGAATGCTACTTTCCATAATACCTCCTCTTCTGGGGTGGCCGGGACTGGGCCCGCGTCATCCTCAAACCCCCTGTTTTCCTTGAAAACCCGTTGCAATCCGGGAGGAAGGCGAAGAAGCCTCCCTCCCGGACGTTTATTCCCGATCCGTGCCGAAAACTATTGCAGCCTCCCGGCTTCGGCCGTCCGGCCGAAAGGTCCCTAGAATACGAAGAGGTCGAGGCCGCCCATCATGTTCATGATCGAGCCTGTCATATATGCACCGCTGTCGGACGCCAGGTAGGCAATGGCGTCGGCGATCTCCTGAGGCTGGGCAGGTCTCCTGAAGACCGTCCTCTTTTCAACTGCCTGGCGCACGGGCTCGGGGAGGAGATCGTAACCGTCGGTGGCGCAGATCCCTATAAGTACGCTGTTTGCGGTGATATTAAATCTCGCGCCTTCCAGGGCAGCTGATTTGGCCAGGGCGATGAGGCCCGCCTTGGCAGCCCCGTAGCTCGTCTGGCCGGCGCCGCCCAGAACTCCGGCAACGGAGGTCATGTTGATAATCCTTCCCCACTTGTTGGCGCACATGTCGGCCCATGCCTCCTTGATGCAGTAGAAGGCGGAATTGAGGCATAGTTTCACTTCATAATCCCATTCCCCAGCCGTGGTCTTGGCGATGCTGATGTTGTGACCCATGAGGGCCGCATTATTCACCAGAACGCTCACGGGGCCCATCTCGGCCTTTATGGCCGCAAAGGCCTTCTGCACGTCCTCATATTTGCTGGCATCCATTTTGATCGCCATGGCCTTGCGGCCCAGAGCCTTTATCTCCGCTGCGAGGGCCTCGGCCCCTTCCAGGTGGTTATATCCCGTGACCACCACGTCAGCGCCTTGCCGGGCAAGAGTGAGTGCGGCATACCGGCCCACCCCTTTCGGCATCGAAGCTCCTGTTACGAGTGCAAGTTTTCCTTCCAAAGACATAATACAGCCTCCTTTTCGTGATAGTGATCCCTTTTATGCGGTGCAACAGCATTGAAAAAGGGCTTTTTCCGGATTGAAAAATGCCGTCCCGTGGTATTTCTACTTCTCCATCTTCCTCGTTATATCTTCCCTGAGCGCCTTCTTATCGACTTTCCCGACCTTGGTGGTAGGCAGCTCGTTGACAAATTCAATCCTTTCCGGCAACTGCTGTACGGAAGCGCCTCCATTTTTGAGGAAGGCGACGGTCTCCTCGAAGGTGAGGGCGGCTTGGGGCCGCAGCACGACATAGGCGCAGATCCTTTCCCCCAGGACCGCGTCGGGCATACCCACCACGGCCGATTCCCTGATGGCGGGATGGGCGCTGAGACGGTTCTCTATATCGAGGGCGCTTATCTTCTCGCCCCCGCGGTTGATAATGTCTTTGATCCTTCCCGTGATCGTGATGTTCCCCTTCTCGTCCTTACGGGCCTTGTCTCCTGTTTTGAAAAAGCCTTCGGGGGTGAAGGTCCCCTCGTTCTCATGGGCAGATTTGAAATAGCCGGTAAAAACACCCGGCCCCTTGGAGACGAGCTCCCCTTCGACAAGGGGGGGCACTTCCCTGCCTTCATCATCGACCACGATAATCGTGTCGTAGGGGCAGGCGGGCCTTCCCACTGAGTTGCAGATTACCTCGATCGGGTCTCCGGGCCTGGTGGCCATGTTGGTCCCTTCCGACGAGCCGAAGCCGTTTATAAAGGTGCAGTGGAGCTTGTCGTAGACGGTGCGGACAAGCTCGGGGGTAGAGGGCGCCCCTCCCACGGATATCTTCGAGAGGGAGGAGAGGTTATAGGAAGAGAGGTTCTCCATGGAGACAACCCGGGTAATGAGGGCGGGGACCGAGGGCATGGCGGTGACCTTCTCTTTCTCTATCCAGGTGCAGATATCTTCCGGGGTGGTGGAATCGAGAAGCACGAGCTTCGCGAAGTTGAGGAATGCCGCTCCTATGCCCCAATGCATGGCCATGGAATGGGCCACGGGGGTGATGACCATGAGGGTATCATGGCTTGTGATCTCCCAGAGGCGGGAGTGGTATTCTACATTGGTGATGTAGCTGTTGTGGGTACGGACCGATGCTTTCGGAAGACCGGTCGTGCCTCCGGTGGGCATGATGTGGGAGACCTCGTCCGGGTCGGGACGCCTCGCCTCCAGGGCCTTCAGGTTCTCTTTCGAGAGCTGCCCTTCGGCAATGAGGTCTTCCATGAAGGGACCTTTCTTCCCGCGCACATAAATGACATCCTTCAACTGAGGGTTTTCTTTAAGGACGTCGTCGATAATCGGGGCATAGTCGATCTTTCCGTACCTATCCGGGACCATCCAGGCCACGGGCCTGGTGAGGGATGCCATGTAGTTGATCTCCGTCTGGTTGTGCCGGGGAATGAGCAGGAGGGTAAGGGCCCCGATCTTCTGCATGGCAAAGAAGGAGATTATGTACTCGTGCCAGTTGGGAAACTGGAGGAGGACCCACTCTTTGGGCTTGATGCCCCTTTTGATGAGACTCACGGCAAGGCGGTCCACCTTATCCCTGAGTTCTTTATAAGTGAAGGAGCCCGTGCCGTCCACGAGGCCGATTTTATCAGGATAGAGGTCGGTGGCTTTGTCGAAGAGATCGCCCCATGTCATGCCGAGCCACCACCTTCTCAGGTTATACTTCTCCCGGTCTTCCTTTCTATACTCGGTGAAACCTTCTATGGCCATTGAAATCCTCCTGGTGTGATATTGGGTGAGACCGGACAACATATCGTATACACTTTGGTCGAGCGATTTCGAGACACTGCCTCCAGACGCACGTCTCCCGCTATGAGTATTATTCAGTTTTTCATGAATACATGCCCATAAACTGCCTATTCATGCCGCCTAAAGGGCACCAAATTATGCTTATTGAGCGTTGTTCAGATGTTACTGAATTGCATTCATGTTGTCAAGCATTTTCTTCCCGATTCTCGGACGGTCCTCCCCCTCTTATTTCGAAGGCATGGGGGGGCACTTATAACTATTTATTATCACGGTCCTTTTACAGCTTGAGGGAAGGCTCCTGGTATGTTTCACCGGTCCCCGTGATCCGGGACAAATTACAATTTTGTCTTTTTTCCGTATACAAAAGAAAGAAACGGCGGGGCCCGAAATGGGCAACAGCCCGTCTTGTCATGTGGGACATTGTCTCGCGAGACAATACTCTTTATTGATTTCCAGTACAGCAAGCGCCGCGGCCTCCGTGCCACCCGTAATATATTTCACCGATATCACTGGCTTTTCTTTGTACGGGACAATTGGAGGATTATGGCATGGTTCTTGAGTATTAAGTGACCGAAGGCAGAAAACCGGAGGATCGGCAGGAGTCACGAATCAGGCAGCGCGAATTCATAAAGAACGTTAACCGGAGGTAATGAGGCATGGAACAGATGAGACAATCAGCGCAAAATGTAATAACAGATATCATTCATAACCCCCTATTCACGGGTATCGGACCGTTCCCGCGCATTATCAACGATGAGGAATGGGTAAAGTGCATGGCAAAGAGCGCGGAAAATAATGGACCTGATTACGCGTATCTGAAGATGACGGAGGCCGTGGAGAAATCCTTCGGCATATCCGCAATAGAGGCCGTCCGCTCGGAAGAAAGCCTCACGAGGCTGAAACGGGAAATCCTGGAGAAGGGCGCGGAGCCTTTTTTCGCGAATCTCCTCAAGGACCTGCGAAAGAGCCTCCGGCCTCTTTCCTAGCAATTTTCCCCATAATAAACCCGGTATTTTTCATTGAAGCCGGAACACAATACGGTATGAGGGCTATTTAGTCATATCCTTCAGAGCCCGCAGCTGGTGCCGGATTTTTTCGGCCTCCTCGCCGCTCGCTCCTGCCCTGAGACAGTCTTCCCAGGCCGCAATAGCCCCTTGGGCGTCCTTTTTATCGTGGAGGAGTATGATGCCCAGGTTATACCTGCTGTTCACGTGCAACGGGTCCGATGCCGCGGCTTCCTTCAATTCCTTCACCGCCCTGTCATAATCTTTGAGCCCCCTGTACATGATCGCCATGTCGGTTCTCACGTTCCCATTCCGTGGGTCGAGCTTAAGGGCCTTTGAATAGGCGTCGATAGCCTTCTCAAATGCCTGGGCGTCGAAATATCGATTGCCGAGATCGATGAGGGCCTGAAGGTTGTTCGGATCTTTCCTGATAAGCTCCTCCAGGGCGACGATCTCCTCCCGGGAAGGGGCATTGGGCGGGGAGGGAACGACCAGCTCTCCCTGGGACGGGGCAGTCGCAGCAGCGGGAGAAGGGACATCCTTCGAGGCAAACCTGATTCCCGCCCCTACACCCGCCACGAAGCCAACGATGAGGCAGAGGATCGCAAGAATAATCACATTCTCTTTTTTCATGTCTCCAAAATATATGCCATGTCCTGCAACGGGCGCAAGAGATATTCCGGATCGGACGTCATCCGGGAAAGGCCGCCCGTCCATCTGAGTTGCCGCGCCCGCCCTGCCCGAAACGCGCCGCCGGTTCACCGACGTGCCTTGAAAAGACCTTGCAAAAGCGGTATATTAGTCTAATTATGGGTAGGATCCCGCTTTCGCAGACCGGCACAGCCGGACCCCGCCCGGAAAGTGGCGGGCATAAGGGGAAGATCATCCGCACCGGCATGATCAGGAGAATTCAATGAACCAGGTAAAGACTTTTTTATTGATGATTGTCCTCACCATTATCCTCGTTGCCCTCGGGGGGATTATAGGTGGCACATCGGGAGCCCAGATTGCCTTTGTGATAGCCCTTGCAATGAATTTCATAAGCTACTGGTTTTGCGATAAAATCGTGCTTGCCATGTATGGCGCCCGCCAGGTAAGCGAGACGGAAGCGCCCCAGCTTTACAGAATCGTTGCCTCCCTGTCGCAAAAGGCGTCTGTGCCCATGCCCCGGGTATACATGATCGAGAGTGACAGCCCGAATGCATTCGCCACCGGGCGAGACCCGGCTCACGGCGTGGTCGCCGTCACTACCGGCATTATGCGCATCCTCAACCGTGAGGAGCTCGAAGGGGTCCTCGCCCATGAGATGTCGCACATAAAGCATAGAGATATCCTTATCCAATCAGTGGCTGCTGCTATTGCGGGAGCCATCACAATGATCGGGAGCTGGGCGCGCTTCGGGGCAATTTTCAGCGGAGGCAGCAGCGATGACGAGAGGGGGAATATATTCACCATGATCATTTTCTCGATCTTCGCAGCTGTTGCGGCGACCCTCATTCAACTCGCCATCTCACGGTCGAGGGAATACCTCGCCGATGACGGCGGAGCCCTTCTCGCCGGTAATCCCCTGTTTCTTGCCAATGCGCTCAAAAAGCTTAACGCGGGCGTGGCGGTTCATCCCATGAACGATGCGAATCCGTCCACGGCGCCCCTTTTTATCGTGAACCCCTTCAGCGCGAAAGGCCTCCTTTCCCTTTTCAGCACCCATCCTCCCATAGAAGAAAGGATCAAAAGACTGGAGGATATGGCTTATAGACGATAAATTCGGCGAGACCTTGAGGTCCGCCTCCATAGAGATCATCGCGCGCGTAGAGGCCGGCGCATTCCTCGACGACGTCATAAATTCCTTTTTTTCCCACCGGGACATACCCGATTCGATGAAGGGACTCGTCTATACGATGGCTTCCGGAGCGGTGAGACACAAGGGATATTTCGACTGGGTCCTCGCACGCCTCGTGAAGAGGGAGATGAAAAAGGACGTCCGATACCTTTTCTGGATAAGCCTTTATCAGATCGCCCACATGAAAAAGGCCCATTACCATGTGGTAATGGAAGCGGTGGAATACGGCAAGCGCCATTTCAGCCCCGGGACCGCCCCTTTTGTGAATGCCGTACTCCGGAGGTTTATAAGGGAAAGGGACCTCCTCGTACTTCCCGAAAACCCGGTGACGGCCCTCAGCATCGAAAAATCTTTTCCCCGGTGGCTCGTAAGCCGGTGGGTGGCGCGGTTCGGTCATGAGGAAACGGACCGGCTTCTTACCCTCCTCAACGAGCCTCCCGATTTCACACTCCGGATAGACCTCGCCCGAATCACGAAACAGGAAGTGGTCGCTCTTCTCGAGGCACAGGGGGTGCGCGTAAGGGAGGGGAAATACCTCGAATCGGCCCTCCATGTCGATAAGCTGGGACCCGTCCTGAAAGATCCCCTTTTCCTGGACGGGCTGATATCGGTACAGGATGAGGCATCGCAGCTCGTGGCGCAGGCGCTGCCGCCCTCTCGCGGCCCCGTGCTCGACGCGTGCGCGGGGGTAGGGACAAAGGCCGGCCAGATCCGCGGCCTCTTCCGGAATACCCTTGTAATCGCCATGGATAACGATATGGGGCGGATAAGCAAGATGAAGGAGAAAAGCGGCCTTATCGTGCAGGGAGATTCGCTCCAAACCCCTTACAGGGCACAGGTATTCGATACCATACTCCTCGATGCCCCCTGCTCGTCTCTGGGCATCGTCCGGAAGCACCCGGAAATAAAGTGGCGAAGGGACGAACGGGAAGTCATCGCATTCGGAAATTATCAATTAGACTTAATGCGGAGTCTATGGGATAATCTCAGATCGGGCGGCGCCATGGTATACAGTGTCTGCTCCTTCGAGCCGGAAGAGACGGTCGGAGTTATTGAAAGGTTCGGCAGGGAAAAGGAGTTTCTCCTTGAAAACCCTCTGCCCTTCTGTTCCGGGACCGAATATTTCCTTTCTTTGCCCCACGTGTCGGGAATGGACGGATTTTTTATCGCAAAGTTGAGAAAACCATGAGCTTTAAAAAAGGCATCCTCTATCTCTTCACCCCCATTGCAGTCTTCCTCCTGTCATCTTACATGACGGTCAATATCCTCCTCAAAACGGGGGCTACCGTAATCTGTCCCGACCTCAGGGGTCAAAAAGTGGAGGACGCGAAGCGAGTGGCGGAAGGACGCGGCCTTTCTCTCAGCGTGCTCAGATACGAGCCGAGAAACGATATCCCTTATGGATATATTACGGTCCAAAAGCCCGAAGCCAATATTACCGTCAGGACCGGCCGGGTGGTCATGGTCCTCGTATCGGAAGGCCCCGAGCTGGTGGAGCTCCCTTCCTTTGTTCACGAGAAATTGGAAGAGGCCGAAGCGAACTTGAGGGCGAAACAGATGGAGATCGAAAAAACCATATTTGTCCCTCATAAAAACGCGGGCCAGGTCGTGGCCCAGATACCTTCACAGGGCACAAAATTGCTCCAGGGAAGCGGCGTCACCCTCTTCGTGGGACAGGGAATGAAGAAATATTATCTTATGCCCGATGTCAAAAATGCCGATATCAATACTCTTTCAGGAGAAATGGACGGCAAGAAGATCAAGTACCGCTTCTTCTACGGGAGGGAAGAGCCTGCCAACGGCTCGCCGCCCAAAATGGTCGCCACACCCTCAAAGACTATTTTTAACGATGAAGACGAAATCTTCATCAGCGTGAACGGAGGATGAAATGAGAAACGTGCGTATTGCCCCTTCCATTCTGAGTTGTGATTTCTCGAGACTGGGTCGGGAAATCAGTGATGTGGAAAAGGCGGGAGCGGACCTTATACATGTAGACGTAATGGACGGCCATTTCGTCCCCAACATTACCATCGGCCCCCTTATCGTCCGTGCGGTGAAAAAATCAGCGACAATCCCCCTGGACGTCCACCTCATGATCGAGCATCCTGAAAGGTATGTGGCCGATTTCATCGAAGGGGGAGCCGATATCGTCACGATTCATGCGGAAGCCGATAAACATATGCTCCGTACTATAGACGTGATAAAATCTTTGGGTAAAAAGGCGGGAATATCGCTCAATCCTTCGACCCCCGAAGAGGAGATCAAGTATGTGTTCGATGTTATCGATATGGTGCTCATCATGACGGTCAATCCCGGTTTCGGCGGCCAAAAATATATGGAGTCCATGGAGCGCAAAATAAGAAAGATCCGGGAGATGATCGACAATTCGGGCAGGAGCATCGATCTCGAAGTGGACGGCGGGTTAAAGGCACAGAATGCATATCGTGCGGTAGAAGCGGGCGCGGACATACTCGTCATGGGCACCGAGATATTCCAAAGCGGGAACTACGCGGAAAAGATGGCACAGGTGCGAAAGGCGATCGAGGGGAAGGTGGAGCGTTAAATCCTGCACCCTCTTCGGCCCCGGGTGGTAAATACCATGCAGATGCCGAAGCAAAAGGCATATAAAAAGGTCTTCGAGTTGGCGTGCGACGCGCTTATGGAAAAAGGCGTGGAGGGCCAGGCCCTGAATGCCGGCGCCCTGTATCGCGGCTCCGAGGGCAAAGGCGTGATAGAGGTCCCTTTTTTCGACGAGCTCTTTCTGATCGCCACACCCGGATTTTCCTTCAAAAGCTCGAAAGACGCCGGCGTGAGCCTCGTTTCGAAGATCATCGCGCTCCATTACCTGATAGCCGCAACCGGGGAGCCCCTTCAGGGGGAACAGGCGGCATATGAGGATATCCCCGGGGCCCGCCATTACCTCCCCGTGTTCGAAACAAGAGTTTTAAAACCTCTTACCTCAGCCTTCGGATACCACCGCGATGCCTTTCTTGAGTCAGGGATGATCCTGGGAGGAAACGAAGAAGAATACGGCGACGCATCGTTTACATTGTTCGCCTTCCCCCGGGTGCCCCTCACGTTCATTCTCTGGGAAGGAGACGAAGAATTTCCCCCGTCTGTCAAGACGCTCTTTGACCGCTCCGTTTCAGGATACCTTTCTCTCGAAGACGCGGTCGTCCTCTCCAAGCTCGCCGCCACGAGAATCATCAAGGCAGCACGCCAAAAATATGCAACCGAGGTGATGGAATGATATTCAGACAGTTCAATTTCGACGGTTGTCTTTCCTATATCATCGCCTCTTCCGAAGAGCAGAAAGGAGCCATCATAGACCCCTCCCACGATCCCGCGCCCTACGTCACCTTCGCGAGGGAAAATAACCTGAAGATACTCTACTGCATCGATACCCATACCCATGTGGACCACCTTTCCCTCTCGATGGATCTGGCCGATATTCTGG
>DASXUJ010000093.1 GCA_036504895.1 Syntrophorhabdaceae bacterium | reverse complement strand
CCTCTCTCTCCGCCAATAGAGTATAAGAATGCCAGGCCCTGCGCAACGTTGAGGTTATAAACCCCGTCAGGTTCGGAAGAAAGCAGCGGTAGTAGCTATCGCGTGTGCCGCAGGTAGCCTGGTATATTAATTAATGGACCTGTGACGGGAAAATCCGAGTCGAAAAATGAGAAGTCGGAAACGGGGCGCGAAGGTCTTTTTATCGCTGGATGCCTTGAGAAACAGGCTGAAAGAGGTGGTTGCCCGTGAATTATACCGTTATCGCCCGTAGATGGAGACCGAAGAAGTTCGGAGATGTTGTCGGCCAGCCCCATATTGTAACTACCCTTAGAAATTCAATTAAATATAACAGAATATCTCATGCCTATCTTTTTACGGGACCGAGGGGTGTCGGTAAAACCTCCCTGGCGCGTATCCTGGCCAAGGCGGTGAATTGCACGAACCGGACTTCGGAGGAGCCCTGTGACGGATGCGAGAACTGCATAGCCATCGATTCGGGTAATTTTGTCGATATAATTGAAATCGATGCGGCTTCGGCACGGGGAATAGACGATATCAAGGAGCTTCGCGAGACGGTCAGATATATGCCCATGAAGGGCACGTACAAGGTCTATATCCTCGATGAGGCCCATATGCTTACCACGGAGGCCCGCAATGCATTTTTGAAAACCCTGGAAGAGCCTCCGGGCCACTCCATCTTCATCCTTGCCACCACGGAGGCCCAGAAGATCCCTTACACCATCATGTCACGATGCCAGCGTTTCGACTTCAGGAGAATTCTCGAGGCCGATATTGTGGAGCAGCTGACGAGGATTTGTGCGGATGAGCAAATAACGTATGACGACGGGGTATTTCAATATATCGCTTCCGAGGCCGACGGGGGGCTCAGGGATGCCGAATCCCTGCTCGATCAGATAATTGCCTATAGCGGCTCCCATATTTCGGAGAAGGACGTGGTCAGCGTAATAGGCATTGTGGAAAAGGACCTGCTCTATGGGATCGTCAGCTCCGTTGTGGAAGGGAACCTGAAGATGGGTTTCGAGGCGATAGAGAAGGCCCTGAGCGATGGAAACGATGTATATCAGATCTATAAAGGGCTCGTATTCATCCTTAGGAATATGCTTATGGTAAAGGTGTGCGACGGCGCTCCTTCCTTTCTTTTTCTGGGAGATGGAGAGCTAAGAAAGATCTCCAGCCTGTCCGAGAGCCTTGAATATTATGAAATCCAGAATATGCTCCACTATCTTCTGAAGGCGGAAGACCTTTTGAAGGGTATATTCCCCAAGGTATCCCTTGAGGTGCTCTACATCAACCTTTACAACCTCCTGAAGCTCCGGGATGTGGAGAAGGCTATAGACAATCTCGATAGAAAAGAGTCCCACCAATTAATCGAAGAGATAAAAGGCAGCAAGGAAGCGTCGCCGGTCGTCTTCAATTATGAAGAGCGAATAGAGCCGGTCGTCCGGGAGCCCATGGAGCATAAATACAGCCCCCGGGACGAGGTGAAAACCATAACGCCCGATATTGAATCGGGGGCTGCCTCGGGGCCGCTGGATGCCCAGGGCTTCGTGAAGTACCTCCTCTCCAGGAAACCTTTCGTAGGCAGCCTTTTCAGTAATCTCGAGGTAAGGCTTGAAGGGGATGCTTATGTGGTCTTTATGGAGAAACAGAAGGCCTCCATGATTGACGACGGTAGCCAGAAAGAAGAGATCAGGGAGCTTCTGAAGGAATTTTACGGCAAAGAAATGGTGCTTATCTTTAAAGAAGGCGAAGAAGTAAAGAAGAACGGGCTTCTTGATTTTGTAAAGGAAGCCGAAACCTTATTCAACCTATAGCATAAAGGAGGCGCTATGTCGAAGCAGTTGGGGCAGCTATTGAGCCAGGCCAAGAAGATGCAGGAAAAGTTTCAGAAGATGCAGGACGAAATGGGGAATAAGACCATTGAAGCCCAATCCGGCGGCGGTATGGTGATGTGCGTGGTGAACGGCAAACAGGAAGTGCTTTCCCTTAAAATTGCCGATGAAGTCTGGGAAGAAAAGGATAAAGAGCTGATCGAAGACCTCGTCCTGGCAGCGATCAACGAAGGTTTGAATAAATCGAGAGACATGCTTCAGGAGGAGATGTCGAAGATCACCGGTGGAATGCAGCTGCCTTTCGGCATGTAAAGATGAATTATCCTGAACCTATAGAGCGCCTCATAGAGAACCTGGCGAAGCTTCCCGGTATCGGCCGGAAGACTGCGACCCGTCTTGCGTTTTTTCTCCTAAACAGCAAGGGAAGCTACATTGCCGAGCTTTCGACGAGCCTTACGGACGTAAAAGAGAAAATAAAGCTGTGCAGCGTCTGTTTCAACATTACGGATTCCGACCCGTGCAGGATTTGTACGGATGTGAAGAGAGACAGGTCAACGGTATGCGTGGTCGAGGAGTCATCCCATATGATGGTCGTGGAGACGGCGAATCCCGGCGTCTTCAGATATCACATCCTCCACGGGGTGATAAATCCGATTGAAGGCATAGGGCCGGAAGAAGTGAGGATAAAAGAGCTGAAGGAAAGAATCGAGAGGGAAGGGATAAAGGAAGTTATAGTGGCAACTAACCCGAATATCGAAGGAAATACCACCGCTCATTACATCAGCGAAATCCTGAAATCTCTGGATGTGAAAATCACCCGCATTGCATCGGGCGTGCCTGTGGGAGGAGATATCGTCTACATCGACCCCCTCACCATCAAGAGCTCATTCGAAAATCGGAAAGATATATAGTCTTAAGATCAACGATTCAGAGAACTGACCCGGCAGGAAATTACTGGCTCAGGCGATCCAGCTCCTCGGAAGAGATATCGAAGTTGGCATATACATGCTGAACGTCATCACTATCCTCGAGGGCTTCCATCAGCTTGAGCATGGTCTCCGCGTGCTTGCCTTCGAGTTTGACAAACGCCTGGGGGACCATCGTCATCTCGGCAGAGATATATTTGAGCCCTTTCTCGTCAAAAACCTTCTTCACGTTCTCGAAATCGGCCAATTCCGTGGTGACTTCCATTTCATCGCCTTCATCGGAGATATCTTCAGCCCCTGCTTCGAGGGCAATTTCCATCAGTTTATCCTCGTCCACGGCCGCCTTATCGAAAGTAATGAGACCCTTCTTATGGAACTGCCACGATACACTTCCGGCTTCCGCCATATTGCCGTTCAGGCGTGAAAATGCGTGCCTTACCTCGGCCGTTGTCCTCTGCTTATTATCGGTAAGGGCCTCCACAAGCACGGCAGTGCCGCCCGGGCCGTACCCTTCATAGATGTGCTCTTCGTAATTCTGTCCGCCCTCGCCGACGCTGGTGCCTTTCTTGATGGCTTTTTCGATGTTGTCCTTGGGCATGTTTTCGGATTTCGCCTGAACGATAGCCACCCTCAGTCTCGAGTTTGACTCGGGATCTCCCCCACCCATTCTTGCGGCGGTGGTGATTTCGCGGATCAACTTGGTAAAAATCTTACCCCTCTTTGCGTCTGCCGCGCCTTTTTTATGTTTAATCGAACTCCACTTGCTGTGTCCCGACATTAATCCCCCTGAAGGTTATATGGTGGGCGATATTGGATTCGAACCAACGACCTCTGGTATGTGAGACCAGCGCTCTAACCATCTGAGCTAATCGCCCTGTGTGTTTATTATTAGTATATCACGGGATAAATGTCAATATAAACGACCACCTCAGGCAGGTTCTATTTACTTTTTTTGACGGAATCGCGTATTATGAAGGGATGGGCAAATATACATTCGGACCCGTTCCTTCGAGACGTCTCGGCTTTTCCCTGGGCGTGGACATTATTCCTTTTAAATATTGCAGTTTCGACTGCGTCTACTGCCAGATCGGGAAGACTACGAGACTCGAGATCGAGAGGAAAAGCTTCTTCGACCCTGAAGAGATTGTAGATGAAGTGGTGAGGGTCGTGAAAGGCGGGGGCAGGGTAGATTACATCACCTTCTCCGGCTCTGGCGAGCCTACACTGAACAAAGACCTGGGCTCAATCATCCGTAAGGTCAAGGGCCGCGTGGAGACCCCTGTGGCGGTAATCACCAACGGCTCCCTGCTCTATCGGGAAGACGTGCGCCGGGATCTTATGGCTGCCGACGTAGTGCTGCCCTCACTCGATGCGGCGAGTGAGGAGATTTTCCGGAAGATTAACCGGCCCCATCCCTCGATCGATCTCGATACGGTGATAGCAGGTTTGAAGGCATTCAGGGCCGGTTATAAGGGTTCCGTATGGCTTGAAATCATGCTCATGAAGGATATAAACGACTCACCGGAAGAGCTTGGGCGGTTCAAAGGGATTATTGCGGACCTGGCCGCGGAAAAGATCCAGCTCAATACGGTGACACGGCCTCCATGTGAGGAGCTTGAAGGGACCATGGGTAAGGAGGCTCTGGAGAAGGTACGTGCCTTCCTCGGAGCGGAAACCGAGATCATATGCGATTTCCATGAGGCGGTCGGGGATGACCGTCAATCGGAGACGTGGGAGGAAAGGGTCCTTGAAATCCTCGAACGAAGATCCATGAGTATCGATGACATGGTGAAGATTACCGGCGTCTCGTCCGCGACGTTGAGAAACCGTCTGAACGTACTCGAGCGTGAGGGGGTCCTGAAAAGTTATGCCGTGGGCGATATCCTCTATTTTCTGAAGCCTCAGTCCGAGGGCCAGGAGTCGTAAGCACCCAATTGTGTACATAAAAACGGGAAGACAGCTACAGGGGGGTAAATTGTGGCGGGGCGCGGCTTTCGCTGGAATAGTTGGTTAATTTCCGGCCCGGATGTTGAGAATATCGCCGTCCTGCACGATGTATGTCTTGCCTTCGAGCCGCCAGAGGCCCGCTTTTTTGCAGCCCGCGAACCCGCCTTCGCGCATGAAATCGTCATAGCCGACGGTTTCGGCACGAATAAATTTGTTGTAGAAATCCGTATGGATGGTCCCTGCGGCTTCCTGAGCGGTCATGCCGCGCTTGATGGGCCACGAGCGGCACTCGTCTTCTCCCACCGTGAAAAATGAGATCAGGCCGAGAGTCTCATATGCGAGACGTATGATCCGGGGTTTTAAGGCTTCTTTAATTTCGTAAGCCTCCATATATTCATCCCGCTCCGTTGCGGACATGAGGGAAAGCTCGGCCTCCAGACGGGCGCAGGCGACGATGAGCGGTATGTGGGCAGGAATCCTCGCTCCGAGCTCGGCTTTGACTTTATCCGCGTCAGCGAGCGTCTCTTCCGCACAATTGACCATTGCAAACATGGGCTTCTGGGAAAGGAACTGGAACCCCCGGAATGTTTTGCCCTCTTTATCGAGAAGGTCGAGGGTCGAAAGTGGTTTTTCCTCGTTCAGGTGGTTGAGACATTTCTCGAGCATCTCTTTTTCCTGCTGAAGCAGGGCGCTGTCTTTCTTCCCCATCTGTTTCCCGATCCTGTCGAGGCGGGTTTCGATCTGGGCCATGTCGGAAAGGATAAACTCGCTATAAATGAGGGTAAAATCTGCAAAAGGATCCATTTCGAATTCAGGCTGGTAAAGGGGGAGAATAAGGAGAAAGGCATCGCTCAGGCGCATCTGCTGGATTGTCTTCGCCTGTATCGTCTCATTGCGGAGGTCGTCCTTTCCGATGGCCGGCGTATCGGAAAGCTCTATCCTCGCATAGACCGTTTTTTTAGGCTTGAAAAGGGGCACGAGCGCGTCGAGACGGTCGTCAGGTACATCGATGGCGGCCAGCGACGGCGAGTGGGCCGAGCCGTCGCTTCTTATACCGCTCAAAGCCTGAAAAAGTGTCGTTTTACCGGAGCCGGAGGTGCCAATGATAGAGATGTGCATGGCCTTTCCTCATCTTAATAGTATTTACTGCAGTAAAAATGGTACCGGAAATGTCGTGTGTATTCAAACCAGGCCGGGCATCCGAAGCTTTAGAGCTGGGGCGCGGTCGGGGCGGGGGCTCGGGTGCCCGTCTCTATTTTTTTCTGGGCCTCTCTGAGCAGCTCGATTACCATTCCCAGCTTATCCGAAGGAATCGCGATCAACTCATTTGTAGGTGAAAGCTCGCCGTCATTAATTATTTTATATACACCGAGGTTGATAACCTGTGATCCCTTGACGTCCTCCACGGTAACCATGAGACGTTCCCTCGTGCTCCTGTTGATTTTTCCTATCATCATAATGCCCCCTGCATCGACAAGCTTTTATTTTTAAAGAATGTGGCGCGTAAAGAATAATTCGGCCGGGACGCACCTTTCCCGGACCTATTTTGCAGCACGATAACCTTCATGTACCGGCTAAAGAATCAGACGCGTGTTACCTGTTGCGCGAGAGCTGTCATTCCGAGCAGCTCGTGCAACCGCAACCGGTGTCGGCGTGGCTATCGGATGCACAGCCGCACTCGCTCGGGCCATCGGATGCACAACCGCACCCTGTATTCGAGAGCGACTCCTGGAGTTCTTCCTCGGTCGCATCCCTCACATCGAGCACCTCGACGCTGAAATGAAGCGTATTGCCTGCCAGGGGATGGTTGCCGTCGAGGGTTACTTCCTGGTCTCCCACCTCGATTGCGGTCATGACCATGGTGCCCTGCGGTCCATTCACGGCGAACTGGGTGCCTTCCCTGAGGTCCTCTATATCGTTAAACCTCTCCCGCGGGAGTTTGAAAATCAGCGACTCGTTCCGTTCGCCGTAACCTTCCTTGGGGGCGAGGGAGAAAGAAATTGCGTCGCCCTTGGTCTTGCCGTCAAGAGCCTTTTCGAAGCCGGGAAGCAGTCCATCGGTCCCGTGGATATAGAACAAAGGCTCGCGACCCTCTGAAGAGTCGACAATCTCGCCTGTATCGTCTTTTAGAGTATATTGAACAGTCACAGCTTTGTGATTTGATATTTCCATGATGATCCTTTCGTTGCTCGGGATTTGATAAAGAAAAGAAACAGGTTTTTCTCGATCAAGTGTAATTATAAACCATTATGTAAATAATATCAACTCCCACCGGGCTTCGGGGGGTCACGGCCGGGCGAGAGAGAGCCCCCTGCGGACTTGAAATATATCGCTGAGCCATGATAATCTTCACCGTCTAAAGATGTGAGGCTTATCGAACGGAGGAGGATACATATGGGGCTAAGATTTGAAGAAGTGACCGAGGAAGTTCTCGACTTGCTGAAGGACGTGCGGTCGGAATATTTTCCCGAGCTGAAGAACGCAAAAATCAAGATGCTTTTCGATCTCAAGAAAAGGACTACGGGCGGAAGAATAACCCTGGGCAGGATCATGAAGACAAATGACCTGCTCCGCCTCCTTACGATCGACCGGGTGGACCCCATCGAGGGATACGACTATATCGTCACCCTCGACAAAACCTGTTGGGATTCCATAGATAAGGACGACAAGGTGAGAATAGTCAGGCACGAGCTGAGGCATGCCTATTTCGACATAGACTCTGAGGAGAACCCTTATAAGCTGGTGGACCATTCCGTTATGGATTTTTACGAAGAGCTGGACCTTAATAAAGATGATTCCAGATGGCATGAAAGGGTAGGGGCCCTGACGGAAGGCATCTACGAACAGAGGAAGGAAGAGCTTACCGAGGCACGTAACAAAAAGAAGAAAAAGGAATATTAACTCCGGGAGATCTGCTCCGGCGAGAGCTGTTCGATATCGAAGAGGAGGGGGAGCCTGTCGGCCACCAGGAATCCCTTTCGGGTAAGAAAGACCTGTTCGTTCCTGATTTTGAGAAATCCCGAATTCTTAAGTCCATGAAGAAGCTTTGACGTGCGCTCGTCCGTGAGAAGGTCGGCCACGGGAAGCCCTCCCCGCGTTCTGAATCCGAAATAAAGCCTTTCGAGCCTTGTCTGCCCGATAGTGAGGATTTCCGAATCTTCCACGGGCAGCGTTCCCTGGGCGAGATGGGCGCAATATTTATCGAGAGAGCGAAAATTCCACCATCTTTTGCCATTCAGGAAGGAATGGGCGCCGGGACCGAGTCCCAGGTAGGGCGTATGATTCCAGTATTTACTATTGTGCCGGGAGATGAGCTCTTGTGAACGGGCAAAATTGGAGATTTCATAGTGAATGAAGCCCTGTTTTTCGAGAAACCTTGAAGTATCGAGAAAAAAGCGCCTTTCCGTGGATTCGGGGAGGGGCTTGAGAATCCCCTTACCCGCCAGTTTCCCGAAAGGCGTGTCGCCTTCGAGCGTGAGCTGGTAGCATGACAGGTGAGCCGGTCCAAAGGCTATTGCCTGATCGAGGGTCTTCCTCCAGCGTTCTTTTGTCTGTCCTTTTATTCCGTAAATCAGATCGATAGCGAAATTATCGAATCCAAGGCGACCGACTGCTTTCAGGGCATCGATGGCGCGTCTCGAATCATGCCGCCTTCTCAGGAAGAGCAGATCCTCGTCGGAGAAGGACTGGATGCCGAGACTCAGCCTGTTGACGCCGGCAGAGCGATAGTAAACAAGCCGTTCTTCGGTGACGTCGTCCGGGTTGAGCTCCACCGTGATCTCCGTATCTTCCGCGATATTGCAGAAGCGGCGGATGAGAGAGAAGAGACGGGAGAAAGAGGGTCCGTCGAGAAGGGAAGGGGTGCCCCCTCCTACATAGACAGAGTCGAAGGAGTGAAAGAGGGGGGCATAGTGCTCCATCTCCCTCCCCAGGGAATCGAGCCACCGGCGAATGCCGCCGGAATCAGTGACGGAATAGAAATCACAGTAAGGACATTTGGTTGCGCAGAAGGGAACATGAATATAAAGACCCGGTATAGGCGCTGTATCCGCAGATGCTGCCCGGTCGGGCGGATCATTCATCGTCGGTCTTAAGGGCCGCCATGAAGGCACTCTGGGGTATCTCCACATTGCCCACCATGCTCATTCTTCTCTTTCCCTTTTTCTGCTTCTCGAGGAGCTTCCTTTTCCTGCTGATATCCCCGCCATAGCACTTGGCCGTTACATCTTTCCTGTAGGGGGAGACTGTCGACCTGGAGATGATCTTGCCCCCGATTGCGCCCTGAATGGCAATCTTGAAAAGCTGCCTGGGTATCTCGTCCCGGAGCTTATCGCAGACCCGGACCGCGCGCTCACGGGCCCTCTCTTTATGAATGATCATGGAAAGGGCATCCACCTTCTCGCCGTTGACCAGGATATCGAGTTTGACAAGCTCGCTTTCCCTGTAGTCGATGATCTCGTAGTCAAAGGAGCCGTACCCCTGGGTAATGCTCTTGAGTTTGTCATAAAAGTCGAAGACTACCTCGGCGAGAGGCATGTCAAAGGTGACCTCGACCCTGCCCGGACTCGGATAGCTCAACTTGGAGTCGACGCCGCGCCGGTCCATGCAGAGCTTCATCACGGCGCCTACATAGCGCTCCGGTATGAGAATGCTCGCCCTGATGAAAGGCTCCTCACCATTAGATATCTTCGTCGGGTCTGGATAGTACTGGGGGTTGTCCACGGTAATCATCGTCCCGTCAGTAAGGAGGAAGCGATATTGGACGCTCGGAGAGGTGAGGATGATCGATTGGTCGAACTCCCGCTCGAGCCTCTCCTGCACGATCTCCAGATGGAGGAGTCCGAGAAAGCCGCACCGGAACCCCTGGCCGAGGGCAGCGGAGGAGTCCTTCTGATAGACGAGGGCCGCATCGTTGAGCTTATATTTCTCGAGCGCTTCCGCGAGAGAGAGGTAATCGTCGGAGGCGATGGGATAGATGGATGAGAAGACCACGGGCTTGACTTCCTTGAAGCCGGGGAGCGGCTCCGGGGCCGGATTCTGGTCGAGGGTGATCGTATCTCCGATCCTGGTGTCACTCACGGTTTTGATGCCCGCAATGATATAACCTACCGAGCCGGCGGTAAGCTCCTTCCTCGGCTCCATCTTGAGACGAAAGATACCCGTCTCTTCCACCTTGTAGGTGGCGCCGTTATACATGAAGCGAATTATATCGCCGGGGCGGATGGCGCCGTTAAAGACGCGGCAGCTTACGATAGTGCCCCGGAAAGGATCATAGTGGGCGTCGAAGGTAAGGGAGGAAAGGGGCTTCTCCATATCGCCCGTGGGCGGAGGAATTCTCTCTACTATGGCTTCCAGGATCTCCTCGATGCCTATACCCTCCTTTGCCGAGCAGAGGATCGCGAGGTCGGAATCGAGGCCGAGCTCCTGGTCGATCTCGTCTTTCACCCGGTCGATGTCGGCCGAAGGCAGATCGATCTTGTTTATTACGGGGATAATTACCAGATTATGCTCCATTGCGGCATAGAGGTTCGCCAGTGTCTGGGCTTCCACGCCCTGGGAGGCGTCCACGAGAAGGAGCACCCCTTCACAGGACGCCAGGGCCCTCGATACTTCGTAGGAAAAATCGACGTGCCCCGGGGTATCGATCAGGTTCAGCTCGAATTCCTCACCGCCTTTATTCACGTAGGGGATATTGACGGTCTGGCTCTTGATGGTAATGCCCCTTTCCCGCTCTATGTCCATGGTATCGAGGATCTGGTCCCGGAACTGCCTGTCCTCCACGAGGTGGGCGTTCTGTATCAGGCGATCGGCAAGGGTGGACTTGCCATGGTCGATGTGGGCGATGATGCTGAAGTTTCTTATCTGTTTCATCTGTCTTTAGCCTTCAAATAAAGAGTGATAGTCCGGCCCTTCGTCCGGTGGGGTTCACCTGTCGGACGGCCGTCTGGTTACCTGCCCCGGGATCCATTGGGGCGGGGAGATATCGATTTACTTTGCCGTGGCGCCGGTCCGGTCGAGAAAGGCGCGGATGGCCTTAAAATATTCGTTGAGACCGACAAACATGACGTCATTGTGATCTGCTGCAGGTATCACGAGGAGCTGCTTCTCTTCGGACTTTATCGTATCGCGGAGATCCTCCGCCTCGCCCATAGGGACTATGTTATCGTATTCTCCGTGGATAATGAGGACGGGCAGGGTTATGGTGCGCGCCATTTCGACCTGCGCCCGGTCGATCTTTTCGAGGTCGATCTGCCCCGTGGGCACATCGAGATGGTGAAGTATTCTCGTGACGCTCAAAAAACCGCTCTCCACGATGATGCCGGGAATGACGTCCTGATAATGATGGGCAAGCTCCATGGCCGAAAGACTTCCCAGTGACCTCCCCATGATCCAGAACCTGCTCATGAGGCCCCTTGCCTTCAGCTCGTCGCCTACGGCCCGGAATATGACGTGGGCATCGGCGAGCATGGCCGTGACCGTAGGGGAGCCTCCGCTCTTGCCGTACCCCCTGTAGTCGGTCACCACCAGGTTTATCTTCTGCTTGAAATAAAAGCGTGACAATTCATCGTAATCGCCTACGACTTCACCGTTGCCATGGAAGAAGAGGATCCACGGCCACTCCTTGTCCCCCTGATAAAAGCGGCAGCACAGGGAAATGCCTTCCGCCGCGGGCGCCATTATGTCGAAGCCGTACGGGGGAGGCGGGCTCATTGACTCCCTGGGATAAAAGATGTAATCCAAAGCCGATGAATTATCGATTTCGGTATAATCGGGCATCCCTCTCTCCTTTACATAAGGTTTTCGCATCGAAAGTCTGCGGAATACTTTCTATTATCTCATATTGCGGTCCCTTATGCAAGGAGAGGATGGGGTTAGCAGCGCCTCCGTATCAGGTAAGGATATACTTTTCTGCCGGTCTCCCCTCCTCGAGGGCGTCGAGAATGTCGTCAATCTCGGACGTGCCCTCTACACCGCCGTACCACCAGTTTTCGGGATAGACAACCATGGCGGGGCCCCGGTCGCAGACCTTGAGGCAGCCTGTTCCCGATACGAGCACATCAGATAAGCCCCGGTCGGAAAGCTCCTGCTCGAGGTACTGGAGGAGCTGCATCGACTCTTTCTTGCTGCAGACCCCCTGGGGGGTGCCGTTTGCCCTGAAACTTCCGCATACAAAGATATGATGTTTCGCCTTCTTCATTTCTCTATCCTCCTTATATCAGGTCCGGGCCGCAACGGAAGCCGGGCATCAGCCGCAGCCCATGCCGTTGCCCTTACACTGTCCGCCGATACCGCATCTTCCTGCAGTCCGGAGCAGGATCTTCGGTATCTCCCTCTTCCCGAGTACTGCCTCCACTCCCTCCGCGGCGAGGCCCTCCATGACCACTACTTCTATGCCCGCCTTCTTGAGCACGGTCTGCGGATGGGGGCCGATACCGCTCGCCAGGACGGTGTTGCAGTCAGCGAGCGACTCCGCGAGCCGGCTCCACCTCGAAGGGCCGCTCCCGGCGGCAGGGGTAGGGCGTCTCTCGATCAGATCCGCTTTGCCGTCCTTTATGCCGTATATCCAAAGGGCGGCGGCCTCCCCGAGGTGCTGATTCACGAAGAACCCCTCCATGCTCGCAACCGCGACATAAAGTTTTTCCTCTGACGATTGGGACAGGGAGGCCTTTTCGAGAAGACGGACGATCTCCTCTTTGTGAGGCTCGCCGATAAGACCCGCGGCGTCGGCACGGCAGCGCGCGCAGTGGCCCATCTGGGGCATGGTAGCCCCTGCATCTTCACGGACCGCTTTCATTCTTTCGGGCGAGGGCGGCGTAAGGGCCTCGAAGGGCGTGCCTGCCACGTGGTAGAGGGGTATGCAGTTCATGATGTCCGCCCCCAACCCGGAGACGCGGCGGGCAACGGCTCCCGCCTGGTGGTCGTTAATCCCGGGAATGACGACGGTATTCACTTTTACGGTGATCTTCTTTTCTTTAAGCTTCCGTATGCTTTCAATCTGGCTTTCGAGGATTACTCCCGCCGCCTCTTCCCCGCGGTACATTCTTTTATCCCGCCTTGCCCACGCATAGATAGCCTTTCCAATAGCCGGATCGACGGCATTTACGGTTACGGTCACATGGCTCAGGTTAAGGTCCGCGAGGTCATTGACGTAGCGGGAGAGCTCGAGGCCGTTCGTGGCGAGGCAAAGGATCATCTCGGGATAATGGCTTCTCACGAGGGCGAGGGTCTCGAGTGTCTCTTCAGCGTTCGCAAAGGGGTCTCCGGGACCGGCAATGCCGACGACCCTGATATTTCCGATCCTTTCGAGAACGGAATCGAGATACCCCGCGGCCTGGACGGGAGTGAGTACCTTGCAGGTCACCCCCGGCCTCGATTCGTTCACGCATTCGAAGTCCCGGTTGCAGTAGTTGCACTGCATATTACACTTGGGGGCCACGGGCAGGTGTATGCGTCCGACCTTGTGGCGGGCGTCTTTGCTGAAACATGGGTGATCGGTATGGTCCATGGGTCCCTCCTTATATGTAGCTGTAGCCTATGGCCGAGCCCGTCTGTGCGTGCTCGATCAGTCCGTTTACCACGCGGTCGAAAAGCTGCTGCGTACCCCTGTATCCCACGTGGAGGAGCCGTTGGCCCCCGATGCGGTCGTGGATGGGGAACCCCACACGCACCAGCGGTATGCCGAGCTCCCTCGAAAGGCGGTATCCCTTGCTGCTGCCCAGGATTATGTCCGGCGCCATGGCCCGGCCGGCATCGAGGATACCCGCGAAATCGCTCTCCTCAAAGACCGAGACTTCGTCGTGCCGATGGGTGATTGCTTCGGACAGAAGTTCTCTGAACCTGCCTGTCCGTGCCCCTGTGGCGCAGAGGACCGGGACGACGCCGATCTCGTCGAGAAAGGAGGCCATGGAGACCACGAAATCGGTCTCGCCATAAATGACGGCCCGCTTGCCGAAGACATATTTGTGTCCGTCAATATAGGAATCGACGAGTCTTCCCCTTTCGCGCCGGTATCGGGAGGGCACGGGCACGCCGGAAATCCCGCTCAGAAGGTCCATGAAAAGATCGGTCTGCCTGATCCCGATAGGGATGGAGAGGTAGTCCGCCTCGACCCCGAACTTCTCGTGGAGCAGGGCGGCGGCGTTATTCGGGCCTGCCGCGCTTTTTCCCAGGTGAATCGTGGCCACGGCTCTTCCCATACCCGTGATCGCCTGCTTCGTGGTCCCGCCCGTCGAGAGTTTCTGGTATTCAGACCATGATTCCCCGTCAAGGGTCTCCGAATAATCGGGGAGCATGGTGAAGGGTGTGGAAAAAGCAGAGAGGATCTCCTTGAGGTGCCGCAAGTCCTCTGAAGAGAGAAAGCCGGGGATAAGATTGAGGTGACGGGCGCGGGGACCGCCTTCGGCGAGGGCCTCGACCACCGCTCTTATTGCCTCATGGTACCCTTCCATATGGGTGCCGCGATAGCTCGGTGTCGATGCGTGGACGAGCACGGGTATGGGTTCGCCTCCTTTTTCCTTCTTATACTGGTTCAGATAAAGAGCGACGTCGTCGCCTATGGTCTCGGAGAGGCAGGTAGTCGCGATGCCGATTACCTCCGGCCGGTACTGGCGCCCCACGTTGTCGAGGGCTTTTTTCAGGTTGTCGCCACCTCCGAAAATAGCCGATGATTCGCTGAAATTGGATGAGGCGATATCGATGGGTTCCTTAAAGTGGCTTATGACGTAACGGCGGATATAGGTAGAGCATCCCTGGGAGCCGTGAATGAGGGGAATGCAGCCCTCGATCCCCCTGAAGACGATACTCGCTCCCAGTGGCGCGCATAGCTTGCAGGCGTTCCTCGTGGAGATGAAGTTACCCGCTTTGCTGTCGGAACCCTGCAATTTTGTCACGTCTCGCGCCTCTTTCATTTCCCTTCACCTTACCCTGTTTTCCAGGGGTCTAACCTTTAGCCGTCAGCACCGCGCGGCCCCATGGCCTTTCGTCGATTCGACGTCGGCGTCAACGGCGGTCCTTGCCTCACGCCCTATCCTTGCAGGCGAGAACTGCCACACGGGACTCATGGTGCTCGAATAAACCTCGCGGGAAAAGTTGACCATCCCTTCGAAGCCGGCGAGCGCGATCTTTCGCTCATGGTTATGGTCGCAGAAGGCCACTCCCATCTTGTATGCGATGGGCCGCTCCTTTACCCCGCCAATAAGGAGGTCCACATCCTTTTCCGTCATAAATCGGGAGAGCTCCAGGGGGTTCGTGTCGTCCACGATGACCGTGCCGGGATCGCAGATCTCTCCGAGATAGTCATAGTCCTCCTTGTTCCCGGTCTGGGAGCCGACCACGACCGTTTTTATACCCAGGTGGCGCAGGGCCTTTACGAGAGAGAAGGCCTTGAACGATCCGCCCACGTAGACGGCAGCCTTCTTTCCCTCGAGGGAGGTCCTGAATCGCTCCACCTCCGGGTAGATCCGGCGGACCTCGCTTGCGACGAGCTCTTCCGTGTTGCGGAGCACCTGCGCGTCTTTGAAATGGCGCGCCACGGTGTAGAGGGCTTCGGCGGTATCCTCTATGCCGAAATAGGAGACCCTCTTGAAAGGGATGTGATAGGTCTTCTTCATGAGCTGGGCGAGGTAGGTCATGGAGCCGGAGCACTGGACCACGTTGAGGGATGCCCGGTGAGACCGCCCTATCTCGCCGACCCTGCCGTCGCCGGTGATGCACGACGCCGTCTCCACGCCCATACGGCGGTAGTACTCCTTAATGATCCACGTCTCGCCCGCCAAGTTGAAATCGCCGAGGATGTTGATGCTTCGCGGCGAGAGCGGGGTCTCGTCATCCTTGCCGACCAGACGGAAGAGGGCCTCGCAGGCTGCCCTGTACCCGTCCTTTTTGCTGCCCCTGAACCCTTCGGAATGGACGGGGATCACGGGGATGGCCTGCTCTGCCTCCACCCTGGCGCATACTGCCTGCACGTCGTCTCCGATAAGGCCGACAATGCAGGTGGCATAGACGAAGGCGGCCCGGGGTTTATATGCCTCAATCAGTTCGGTGAGGGCGGCGTAGAGCTTTTTCTCTCCGCCGTAGATCACCTCCCGCTCCGAAAGGTCCGTGGAGAAGCTCATCCTGTGGAGCTCGGGCCCCGACGAGACGGAGCCCCTGATGTCCCAGGTGTATGCGGCGCAACCTACGGGTCCATGGACGAGATGGAGCGCATCTGCTATGGGATAAAGGACAACCCTGGAGCCGCAGAATACGCAGGCCCGCTGGCTCACCGAGCCGGCAAGGCTCGGCTTTTCGCAGGCAAGGTCGAATCGGGATTCGCCCTTTTCATATACCTGCTGCTCTCTTTCCTTCAGGATCTCTATCATTGCTCCTCCTTCAGCCCTCTTCGGTTTTCACATGACCAGCTCGAAGCTCTCTTCCGGCGCATCCCGGTCCTGTCGGTCGAGCAGGGCGGTCAATATCTTTTCGAGGAGCCGCAGGGCCCCGCGATACCCGACAATCGGAAAGTACTGGTGGCCTACCCGGTCATAGATGGGGAAGCCGATGCGGATGAGGGGGATATCCTCGTCCCGGGCGATGTATTTCGCATAGGTGTTGCCGAAGATAAGGTCCGGCTTCCGCTGTTTCACGAGCTGATGGAAAAGAAACATATCGGCCCCGGCGCCGCTTTTGACGAAGGTCTCGTCGCCCGTGCATGCGCGCACCGCCTTTTCGAACTTCGGGCCTCCCGGGGTGCCGGTGACGACGGAGGTGATCTTCATATCCAGATCGGTCAGGAACTGGACGAGGGAGACAAGGTGGTCGGGATCACCCACGAGTGCTGCTGTCTTTCGGTAAAAATACTGGTGCATGTCGGTGAGCACGTCGACGACCTGCCCCCTTTCGACCATGATGCTTTCGGGGACGCTCACCCCCGCTGTCTTCCGCAATTGGTCTACAAAGGCATCGGTCGCACGGAGGCCTATGGGCAGATCGAGGGGAAAGAGGGGGACCTTGCATTTCGTGTCGAGGAGCTTTGCCGCGGGCAGTGATGCGAGCCTGCCCAGCGCGAGGGTCGCGGTGCTGTCCCCCGCGCTGATGATATCTTCGACCACGGTCCCGCCCTTCGGATACATGCGGAATTTCCCTTCCAGCGGGCTATTCACCACACCCGAGGTATCGGGGAATACCACCGTCTTGACGCCCATCTCCGCTGCAATCCTCTTGATTTCCTCCATATCGGAGGGCTCCACGAATCCGGGTATAACGTTGATCCTGCCCGTTTTCTTTCCCGTGGATTCCGAAAGGTACTGGACCATGCTCTGGGTCATGTTGGCAAAACCCGTCACGTGAGAGCCCTTGAAGCTGGGAGTGTTCGTGTGGATGACCCGTTTTCCCGCGGGGATCTTCCCTTCGGCGGCTGCTTTGTTGATGATTTGTTTCAGGTCGTCCCCTATGACCTCCGACAGGCACGTGGTATGGACGGCGATGATGTCGGGGGAATAGATGGTGAAGATATTATGGATCGACTCCATGAGATTCGCCTGGCCCCCGAACACGGAGGCGCCTTCTGTGAAGGAGCTCGTAGTCGCCATAATGGGGTCTTTGTAATGGCGGGTGAGGGCGCTCCGATGGTAGGCGCAGCAGCCTTGGGAGCCGTGGCTGTGGGGGAGGCAGTTGTGGATGCCCAGGGCTGCGTACATGGCGCCCACGGGCTGGCAGGTCTTTGCCGGGTTTACCGTAAGGGCTGTTTTTTCCGTATTTGTCTCAGGGGTATGTCGTAATAGCATGATCGTCTCCTTTTTCTACTCGTTCCACCCGTAGCTGCCGCTCAACTCGGGATTTTCCTGCCATGGGGCTTTCACGAACCGGAAGATGTGTGAATTGACCATCCGGTCGATCTCGCGGTAGAAATTGACGGCGCCCCTGAACCCGGCATAAGGTCCGCTGTAGTCATAGCTGTGGAGCTGCTTCAAAGGTATCCCGGCTTTTTGAATCACGTACTTCTCCTTGATGCCTGCACAGAATACGTCAGGTTTATATCTCTCAATCAGGACTTCCATTTCATGGTGATTGAGGTCGTCGATGACGAGGGTGTTCTCATCCATCTCCGCCATCATGCCCTCGTACTCGGAGAATACCGCGCCCTTGTCCCTGAGGTCCTCCAGCTCCTCCGGGCCTTTTCGCGGCCTGTATCGCTCGGCGTCCGGCCCCACGGTAAGCTCCTCGATATTGCGCGTATCCGCATCCATGACGATCGAGGGAATGACCTTTCTGCCTTCGTAGTCGTCTCTGTGGCCGAATTCATACCCTGCAGATATGGTTTTCATGCCGATCTCCGCGAAAAGCTCCTGGTAATGGTGCGCCCTCGATCCACCGACGAAGAGCATTGCCAGCTTTCCCTCGCACCTCTGTCTCACCTCCAGGCGCACCTTCTCCACTTCCTCCATCTCCTCGGAAATCACCTTTTCCACGGCATCCTTGAGGCCCTGATCGTCGAAATAGGCGGCGATCTTGCGGAGTGATTTTGCCGTGGCATTGGCGCCGATGAAATTGATCTTCAGCCATGGAATGCCGTAGCGTTTCTCCATCATCTCGGCCATATAGTTTATAGAGCGGTGGCACATGAGCACGTTAAGGTCGGCGGTATGGGCGCTCGCAAACTCGTCGTAGACCGAGTTGCCGCTGAAGGTCGAGTGGAGGGTGAGCCCGCACTTGTCGGTAATCCGCTCGATCTCGAAGGCATCCCCGCCGATGTTGTACTCACCCAGGATATTGAGCCTGAACCGTCCTTCCTTCGGGGTTTCGAGCTGGCCCACCACCTCGGTGAAGACCTTGTTGTTCGCGATGTGGTGGCCGGCGGATTGACTCACGCCCTTATAGCCTTCGCAGCTGAAGCCGAAGATATTGACATCAGGGTACTTCTCCTCCATTTCCCGCGCCACCGCGTGGATATCGTCCCCTATGAGACCGACGGGACAGGTCGAGAAGATGCCGATGGCCTTGGGGTGAAAGAGTTCGATGGCCTCCTCTATGGCTTTCTTCAGCTTCTTTTCGCCACCGAAGATGATCTCCTCTTCTTGCATATCCGTGGACATAGCGTAGGTCATGAAGTTCTGGTCCTCGCTGCGTTCGGGCCTGGTCTGGTTGCGCCGGGTAAGCCAGCTGTAGAAACCGCAGCCTATGGGGCCGTGGGTGATCTGCAGGATGTCCCGCGTAGGACCGAGCACCACACCCTTGCAGCCGGCATACGCACAGCCCCTCATGGTAAGGATGCCCGGGATGGTCCGTGTATTGGAGAGGATCTCGGGTACCGTCCCGTCGGGGGCGACCTTGTTCACGACAATCTGTTTTGCCCGTCTGCGCGCGACTTTCACCGGGTACTTGTCGAGTATCTCCTTTCTCACCTCCGCGAGGTCTGCTTCCCGGTCAGCTCTCATGGCGGGTTCTTTATCGGTTTTTATGGTCATGGGTCTTCCTCCTTTCGCAACCTACGCTTCATCGAGCGTCTCGTCGCCCGTCTCCCCGGTCCTGATGCGGATTGCGTCATGGACGGGAAGGACGAATATTTTGCCGTCCCCCTGCTTGCCGGTCCGGTTGATTGCGATGAGGGCGCTCACCGTCTTTCCCACCAGTTTATCGGGGACCACCACGGTTATCATCCTTTTGGGAATGAGCCTCTGCGTGTTGCCGAGCTGGGAGATCGCCTCCTCATATCCCTGTTCCGCTCCCTTGAGGACATCGAGGTCAACGAGGCCCTTGCCCCGTCCGAGACATTCCCTTGCGTGCATGGACGAAATGCCCGCTTCAAGAAGAACCCTCTTGGTCTGGTTCATCTTGTTCATCCTGATCACGGCCATGATCTCTTTCATAGGGCAACCTCCTCGGTGCCGGCCGAGGTCTCCCTGATGCCGGAGCTGACCGTATACTCCTCATCGACCGGGGAGACGAAGATCTTGCCGTCACCAAAGGCGCCTTTGTCACCTGTCCGGGCCGCCCCCATTACCGTCTTGACCACCAGGTCCCTGTCTGCCTCGGGAACCACCATGATGAGCAGCTCTTTGGGTATTTCGTCATAGGTGACGTCCCCGATCTTGATGCCTCTCTGCTTGCCCCGGCCGGAGACGCTCATCCTCGTGACCGCGGGAAATCCTTCTACCATGAGCTGCTCCAGAACGGCATCTACCTTTTCCGGTCTCACTATCGCTCTTATCATCAGCATCCTTCTTCTCCTCCTTTCGATTCAGGCAAGGCCCGGTTATTGGTCCACACCGTATTTGATGAGGACCGCTTCCAACTCTTCCATGTCAAGGGGCTTCGGTATGACGAACATGTCGTTTCCGTCGATGGCCTTCGCGAGGTTTCTGTATTCGTCCGCCTGTCCGGCGCCGGGCTCAAAATCGATCACCGTTTTTCTGTTGATCTCAGCCCTCTGTACCACATTATCCCGGGGAACGAAGTGGATCATCTGGGTCCCCAGCCTGTCTGCGAGAGCCTGGATAAGCTCCTTCTCGTTGTCCACTTTGCGGCTGTTGCAGATGAGCCCGCCCAGGCGCACGCCGCCCGCCTCGGCGAACTTGACTATGCCTTTGCAGATGTTGTTTGCGGCATACATGGCCATCATCTCGCCCGATACGACGATATAGATCTCCTTGGCCTTGCCGTCCCGGATGGGCATGGCGAACCCTCCGCAGACCACGTCGCCCAGGACGTCGTAGAAGGCGTAGTCGAGACCGATCGAGTCCGAATAGGCGCCGAGCTGCTCGAGGAGATTGATGGAGGTGATGATGCCCCTGCCCGCACACCCCACGCCGGGCTCGGGCCCTCCCGATTCCACGCATCGGGTCCCTTTGAATCCGATCTTCACGAGATCCTCGAGGTCGAGGTCCTCGCCTTCGGACCGCAGCGTATCGAGAACGGTCTTTTGAGACAGGCCACCGAGCATGAGGCGGGTCGAGTCCGCTTTAGGGTCGCAGCCCACGATCATGATCTTCTTCCCCATCTCCGCCAGGGCCGCAACGGTGTTTTGAGTGGTCGTCGATTTGCCGATGCCGCCTTTTCCATAGATTGCTATTTTTCTCATCTCTCTTCTCCTTTCGTACACTATGTGTACCGGCTATTCTTCTCTACTCAAGAATCGTGCCGGGACAAGGGTGAGGAGACGGACGGAGATGGGAGGAGATAAAAAGATCATTATAGTAGCAAGTTACGGAACAGACGACTTTCAGGGGCAAGGCTTTTTCACGGAAGGGGAGATGAGTGGTGCCTCGAGAAGAACTACATTTACGTAGGATTATTGTTTCATGGCCTACATTTAGGTGGGATTTATAAGTCCGGATGGGGGAAGGGTATCATCAGGCGGTTTCATTTTCCTTTTTAGGAAGGGGGAGCTTGAAATCCCCCGGAATGATCCGATATTTCGCGATCCTCAGTCCCATCATACGCTCCGTGATACCGAGGGCCCGCGCTGCCCGGGCCATATTGCCTCTCGCCCGTCTCAGCTCATGGATGATGATCTCCCGTTCCAGGTTGACCATGATTTCCTTAAAAGCCCCGCCTTTTTCGCCGGACTCATTCTCCTCCATTTTCTGAAGGTTGGGCGGAAGGTGGTAACTCTGAATCACCCCATCCGTACAGAGGATGATGGCTCTCTCTATGCAATTCTCGAGCTCCCGCACGTTGCCTGGCCAATGGTAATTCATGAGCATGTCGGTTGCGGGGATCGAGATGCGAAGTATCTGCTTTCCGTGCTCCTTTGAATACTTATCTATAAAATGGTCGGTGAGGAGCATGATGTCCGTCTTCCTCTCCCTGAGGGGAGGGACAAGTATGGGAAAGACGTTGAGACGGTAGTAGAGATCTTCTCTAAACTTGCCTTCCTGCATCAGGAGATCGAGATTTCTATTGGTGGCGGTGATAATCCGCACATTCGCCGTGATCGTGGTATTGCCGCCCACGCGCTCGAACTCTTTTTCCTGGAGGACCCTGAGCAGTCTCGTCTGTACGGGCAGGGGGAGGTCTCCGATCTCATCGAGAAACAATGTGCCCTGATCGGCAACCTCGAAACGTCCTTTTCTGACGGACGTAGCCCCGGTAAAGGCCCCTTTTTCATGGCCGAAGAGCTCGCTTTCGATGAGGGACTCAGGCAGGGCCGCACAATTTACCTTTATGAAAGGTTTATCCGCCCGTTTCGAATTATAATGGATTGCATGGGCCACCCGCTCCTTGCCCACGCCGCTCTCGCCGAGGATTAAAACCGTGGTGTTCGTCCGGCATACCTGCTCGATAAGAGTATAGAGGTTACGCATGACCTTCGAGTTGCCCACGATGGCCTTGGGTCCGTATCGGGTCTTCAGCGCATCCTGGAGGCGCTGATTCTCTTCCTGGACCTTCTCGATCTCCTCCTGGGCGAGCTGCCTCAGGCGTACCGCCTGGGAAATCGTAGAGGCGATGATGGTGAGGAGCCGCACATCCTCTTTTAAGGATATCTTTTCGCTAAAGAGACGGTCAACGGAAAGGGCGCCGATTACTTCGCTGCCGAGTTTTATCGGAACGCATATAAAGGTGATGTCCTCTTTATTCGTCTCCTTTCTCGACCCGGTCCTGTCCAGAAAAAGGGGCTCGTCCGAGATCCTTGGGATAATTGCGGGCTGCCCCGTGTCGATCACCTTGCCGGTGATGCCCTCGCCCATGCGATACTTCCCCTTTGCCCGCTCCTCAGGGCTCAGCCCGTATGCCTCTTCAATGATGATCTCGCCCCGTGTCCTGTTGAGAATGGTGAGGGTCCCCCTGAGCATCTCCATGCGCTCGGCCGTCATTTGGAGGATAGGTTGCAGCACCCGCTTGAGATCGAGGGTTTCACTCAATTTTGTGCTGATTTCGAAGAGCAGGGAAAGCTCTTTCAGTTCTCGGGATACCTTATTTTCCGCCATGGATCGATCTTCAAAGTCTACTTCATTTCCTTCCCCAAATCCAGTTGCCCAGGAGCGGACGGGAAAGGAGAAAATTGCCGAATGTATTGAAAACGAACCGGTTTCATGATATACATCATGGTTTGAGCCAAAATTTACCTATGCCTTTAAATGATTCTGAAAAGCTGCTTCTTGATGCATTGAAAGAGCTCCCTCCCAATACTGTGTATACCGATGCAGGGAAAAAGGAGATTGTGAGGGGGTTCAAGCTCTATACCGGATTCAGGGTGGGCGAGATTCTCTGGGATGGCGGGGAGAGCTCTCTCGTTGTGGTCGTGGAAGACGGGGCGGCTGTAGCGGTGCGTTTCTCTCAGGGGGAAGGAAAGGCGGCGCCGCGATGCGGCTGCAGGACTTTTCAGTCTCTGGGAAAGTGCGAGCATGTGGTATGCGCCCTTCTTACCGTCATTCACCTCCTTAAACCCAATCTCTTCAGAATGACCGTGGAGAACCCCCTCTATCAGGACCGCCTGAGGGCAGGGCTGTTCAAACACGCTCCTGAAGGAGAAAGTGAGTCCCGGTCTGAAAACAATGGGATCCCGATTAACGGGGGAAATGTAGCCAAGGATGGCCCTTGGAAGACCGCCAGGGGAATGAAGGCGCCTCTCTATCGGATTGTTGTCGAAGAAGACAGGGGCAGGTTAAAAGCCTACGTCGAGAATGACGGAGAGAGGATTGAAACGGGCTCGCATGCCCGTTCCCTTCCTTCCGAGCTTGGATATCTGGTGGCATTTTCGCGCAGGGAGGATATGTCCGTTCCTCTTTCGATACTCTTGAAGAAGTGCGGCAATACCTACGATATCATCTTTCGCGAAGGAACGGAATCTCACCTCGTGGACTGGAGCGAGCACACACCCTATCGTACCTGGACCGAAATCGATGCGCGGGGGGAAGAAGTGCTCGTGACAAAAAGGTGCTCCCTGGGAGACGATCCCTTTCCCGCGACCCTCATGGGCAATTTCGCGCTGAATACTGAACGGACCAAGATGTGTTACATGAAAGACCGTAGTGGCTGGGAGCTGTGGAAGGCGCTCAGGGACGCAAGTCTGAGGGATCTCCGGGTTTCGGCAGGCATCCGGGAAACAGGGGACCGGGTTCTGAGGATCCCCACCGATATTTTTACGAGGTTCCAGGTTTCTTTCAATAAACCCGAAGGCGGAAATCCTTTTCCCGGCGCGGTATTTAAGGTGAGAGGCGAGCCTGCGGCGCCTTCAATTCTCAAGGCGGAAGGGTATGAAATCTCGGTGACGAGAAGCAATAAGAAGAACGGTGAATTCGTTTTAAATACTGTGTGCAGGATAGGGGATCAACGCTTTCCCTCCTCGCAAAAAGCCCTGACCTTTATAAAAGCGATCGAATGGGGCAAAATCCCCCTCTCCCTTAGAACAAAGAAGAGAAAGCCGATCCTTTACGAGATGTTCTTTCAATCCTTTTCTCTACGGGAGAACCGTAAACTGCTCGATGAGAAGCTCAAGAAGGCAATCAATGAAAGGACCTTCGGGAAACCTCAATTCGCAACGCTGGCGAGAAGACTTGTCAGGGAATCCCTCGCGGAATGGAGTACCGAGGTCGTCCGTCTGCACCTTACCGAAAAAGGATGGCTTTTTATCGAGCTGGACAGAGAGCGGGAGCTTGCCCTCTTTTCCATCCCTTACGAAATATTCGGCCCCGTGCTGTTCGAGCGGGTTATCCTGGATCAATCCGCAATGACTTCGAAGGAAGAAGAGTTTCTGGGCCGCCTCCACCTCTTGATTGAAGCGGCAGAGAAACAGGGGATCGAGGTTCATCTTGAAGGCTGCCTTGTTGACAGGGCTTCATGGGAATTCGAGCTGGATGCCAGGGAGGGTTCCATTGACTGGTTCGAGATCCGCCCCGAAATCCGCTGCAATGGGGAGACTATAGGTAGAGAAGTATGGGAGCAGGCCCTGAAGAGGAAGGGGATAATCAGTCACAACGGGAAGATCCAGGTCCTCGACGAGAAGACCATGGAGACCCTTTCGGCCCTGGCAGGTTTAACCAACGCGCCCAAGGGCCATGGCAGGGTTTTGAAAGAGATCGTGACCGTTCCCCGCCTGAGAATTATAGAGATCCTCTCCCTGAGACAG
>DASXUJ010000092.1 GCA_036504895.1 Syntrophorhabdaceae bacterium | reverse complement strand
CTGCTTTTCTTAAATTATAGGGGGTTTCCCTGGGCTTCAGGTTCAGCTTCAGCTTTCCCCCGTAGCGGCGCAATATAAACATTGCCGCCACTATGGCCACCAGCACGAGGATGACCCGTATGATCTGAAGGTAGATATTCTCCATTATCCGAGTTCCTGGACCCTCTCCTTGGGCGTGACGATCTCGACTATCCTGACTCCCAGCCTTTCGTTCACGACCACGATCTCCCCTTTGCCGAGGAGCTTTCCGTTTACGAGGATATCCACCGACTCCCCCGCGATCTTATTGAGCTCGATTATGGAGCCCTTCGACAAGGAGAGAAGCTGGCCTATGGGCATTTTCGTTCTGCCTATTTCCACCGATATCTCGACCGCGATATCGAGGAGGCTGTCCATATTCAGCTCCACTCTCTTGGAACCCGCTGATTGACTTTCTATGAGTAACTCTTCCATCCCGCCTCCTGTTAATTGAGTATTTCTTCTACCCGCACTGCCTTGTTGCCCTTGTGGATGCCCATCTTGCCTTTGAACCTCGGCTTCTCATGAACCTGAATATCGATGAGGTCATTCACGTGCCTGTCCACGATGATCACGTTGCTCTCCGTCATTTTGAGAAATTCCTGGAGGGAGAGCTGTTTTCTGCCGAGGACCGCCCGTATCTCGAGAGGGACATCCAGGAGGCGGTCTGCAAGTTTGCGGTGCCACTTGTCCTTCATGTCCATGTCTTCCCTGGAAGGGGTAGAGATAAGATAGCTTTTTATGGTCTCCAGAATGCCGTAAGGCATGCAGACCTTCATCCAGCTCCTTATGTCGCCCACCTCTATGGCGAATTCCCAGAGGCTCACCACTTCGTCCTGGGTGACCATGGTGATATAATTCGGGTTTATCTCGGATCTCGAATATTTGCACCGGACTTCATAGACGGGCGACCATGCCTTCTCCATTTCCGACGAGACGAGCTCGATGAGCTTCCTTATCACGCTGAACTCGATCTTGGTAAATTCCCTTCCTTCCACCCTCGGCGCGGACATGGAGGCGCTTCCGAATACCGTCTCCAATACGGAAAAGATCAGCTTCGCGTCGAAGATGACGATGAAGAACCCTTTCAGGCTCTCGGTCACCACGATGTTCATGTTGGTGGGAAGGGGCAAGGTCTTTACGAACTGTCCGTACTCCACGTACTGTATGGGCGTGGTGCCCACTTCCACCTCTTTTTCGATGAAAAGGGAGAGAGAGGCCCTGAAGGACTTGGAAAACCTGTCGCATATGAACTCGAGGGCCGGCAGCTTCTCCTTCTTTCCCTTGGTATATTTGAGGAAATCGAAGGTTTTTGCCTCTATTTGCGGCTCGACCACCACTTCCGGAGGCGGCTCCTCGATATCCCCCTCGGAAAGTCCCTTAAGCAATGCATCGATTTCGTCCTGAGATAATACCTGATCCATTTCGGCCCCTTACTGGATGATGATATCGGTTATGTAGACGGCGCTGAGCTCGCTGCTTTCCTTGAAAAGACTTCCCACCTTATCCTGGAGCTCGGCCTTCACCGTCTCCCTCTGACTCACGTCGAGGAAAGCTTCCGCGGGCTTTGTTCCGAGAACGAGAAGCACTTTGTCCCGGATCGCGGGCAGGATCTTCTTGGTCTCTTCCGCGATCTTCGCGTCTTTTACCTCGATGCCGATTGAAACTTTCGCAAATTTGGATGGGTTGCCGGCGACATTGAAAATGAAAGGCTCCAGGGCCACAATATATCCGGGAATCTGTTTTTTCGAATGCTCCTTTTCCTTTTCTTTTACCTTCTCTTTTTCCACGGTACCCGAAGCAGCGGACCTGCCCGGAAGCATCTTCATGATCTTATGACCGTAAAAGTAGTACCCGGTGCCTCCTCCGAGACCGAGGACGACGAGGATGATGAGCAGGAACAACATGAGCTTGCCCTTCTTTTTTACCGGTTGTTCCTCTTCCTCTACCGCTATTTCTTCATTGGTTTCATCCGACATGGCCCACTCCTCCGTTTTTCTTTGGTGAAGCAATATGTATGCCAATGATATAAATGACTGTAAATAAAGGTATTTAGGGAAAAAGAGGGGTTGGGGCAGGGGGAAATGAAGCGTGACAGTCAACGGAAACGGTTGAGGGTTTCCCTTTTATGTCACGTAATTGACAATGGATATTGCAGAGGGCACGGGAAGGGGGAGATAAATCCCCGAAGCATGAAATGGACCGGCGGGGGCCGCCTTCGACCTCCCGCCGGTAAAGAAGATTATCTCTTGATCGACATGAGCTCCTGCAGCATTTCATCGGTCGTGGTGATGACCTTGGAGCTTGCCTGGTATCCCCTCTGGGCTACGATCATTTTCACGAATTCCGTGGCGAGGTCGACATTCGACTGTTCGAGTGAGTTGGCATTGATGTTACCGAGGCCTCCCGCGCCCGGCGTATTCGTATAGGCTACGCCGGAATCGACGGTCGCGGTAAAGAGGTTGCCGCCCTCCCTTGTCAGCCCCTGGGGATTACTAAAGCTCGCGAGAGTGAGCTGGTAGAGGTCGAGGATCTGTCCGTTCGAATAGTGGCCGGACAGTACGCCGTCGGAACTGACGCTCAGGCTGGTCAATGTTCCAGGCGCATAACCATCCTGGGTCTGAAAGTTGGTGGTCGAGGCAATGGGGTACTGGGTCGTCGTGCCTCCCCCCGAGCCCGGGCCAAAGACGAGGTCGATCATCTGATTGGCGCTCGCGCCCTGGGAGAAGTTAAAATTTACCGGTATAGGGTCGCCGCCCGCGGTGAGCACGCCTGAATCATTGAACGTGAGATTTCCGGTCGCCACCTGTGTATCTGCCCCTGTGGCCGAGTCGCTCGCACTGAGGCATGCGTGCCATTCCCAGACACTGGTCTGAGGGGAGGTCGTCTCGTAGGATTTCCTGAAATAGACCGTTACCACGTGCCCCTGACCCAGAGAGTCATAGACCGTGACCGACGAGGAGTAGTTGGACGTGGTGCTCGGGGTGACCGTTGCCGACTGGGTCGTGGGGCTGAACCCATTCACCGCGAAGGATGAGGTGCCGGCGGCCATTGCGGTCGAGGAGATATCGAGGCCCGATCCCGCCCAGTTTGTCGAGACTCCGGCCGTAGCGGCGATGTTTGCCGTGTAGGTGGAGGTTCCGTCAATAGAGACATTCATGGTGTATCCGAAAAGTCCCGCGCCTGCGATATCCGAGGAGGTCCATCCGATGTTTCCTCCCGTGACCCCGGCCGTGCTGACAATGACATCGTTCCCCGCGGCGTCCGCGGTGAGAACAAGCTTATTTCCACTTGCGGAGGCAGTCACATTGACCGCCGTCGCATTGACGGCGAGGACGAGATCGCCGATATTCTGCACCCCTGCTCCCGCATTATAAGCCGCCAGATCGATGGACGTGCCGTTGATCGTGAGGGTGCCGGTCATTCCGCCCGCGGGAACCGTGATATCGTTCGTTCCGGTCCCTGCCGCGGTTCTGGTCGTGGTGGTGGCGCTATACGCCCCCGTCCTGGGATACTTCAGGTTGCTCAACGCGATGGAGCTGACAGGGCCTGCGGTCGGCTGGACCAGGGTGCCTTTCCATACGGCCGTCGATTGAAGGTTCAGGGCCATGCCGATCATGCCCGACGACTTGGGCTGGCTCGGCTGGGAGGAGACGTTGATGTCCGTATCCACGCCGTAGGGGGCATTGGTTGCCCGGTCGATCACCTTTCCCTGAAGAATATAACCGGCCGAGTTGGTGAGATTCCCGTCGGCATCGAAGTTGAAATTCCCCGACCTCGTATAATACACGGTCCCGTTATTTGCCGCTTTTACCATGAAGAACCCTGTGCCTCCGATGGCGAGGTCGGTGGCAGAACTGGTGCTTTCGAAAGATCCCTGGGCAAATGACGTTTCGATAGAGGCAAGGATTGCGCCCCTGCCCACCTGGCTCGTGCCCGAGGCGCTCTCTATCGATTGATAGAGCATATCCTGGAAAGAGGTCCTCTGCGCCTTGAAGCCGACGGTATTCACGTTCGCTATGTTGTTCCCGATGACGTTGATCGATTCGCTGTTGGTGAGAAGACCGCTGATGCCTGAATACAATGAACTTAACATATATGCCTCCTATTCTATACTTGCTTTCATTCCGTGATGACTGTTGCGCCGGTGGCGTCCATGGTCGAGCCGTCGTTGAAGACCAGGGTGTTGCCCGTGTCGCTCATGCTGACGCCGGCTATCTTCTTGAGTACCGTCACGACTGCGGATACGGCGGTCCCATTCTTGGTCGCCTGAGCCGCAATGGCGTACGTGCTGTCTCCGTCGTTCGTGTAGGTGAGGGATTCGCCCTTGTATAAAGTCTTTGTGGTCACCTCTCCCGTGGAGCTATCCTTGAGCTTCAGGGTTACCGTGTCATAATCGCTCTGAGGCGATATTACCACCTCGTCTCCGGGCGAGAGGGTGGAGCTCGGTGCATTGACCCGTTTCCCGATGGCTGAAATCCATTGGGCGGACGTGGTCTTTGTGGCCAATGAATCCAGGGAAGACGACATGTTGGTCAATTGCTCCAGGGTGGAGAACTGGGCGAGCTCACTTACGAACTCGCTCGGGTCCTGGGGATTGAGCGGGTCCTGGTACTTGAGCTGGGTCACGAGCAGGCTCAGGAACGCCTCTTTATCGATGGTCCCCGACTTCATACCTGTAGCGGTGTTCGCTACGCTCGTATTGGTTGCTGCGGTGCTTGCTACTGACATGGCGCCTCCTTTTTATGCAAGGGTGTCGAAGAGACTCCCGAATTCTTCGGGATTTCCCTTATTCCCGTCACGCTCCTGCCTTTCCCTCCGGCCCCCGCCATTGCGGGCATTCTCCTGTCCGTTGGAATCGACGTATATAGTCGTGTAAATGTTTTTCTGCTCGAGTTCTCTGGTGATCGCATCTTTGTGAAGCTGAAGGGTATTCATAATCCCTTCGCTCGCTGCCCTCACCTCGACCACAACCTTGCCCGCCTGCTCTTTGAGACCTACGAGGATCGACTCACGGTCATCGATGTTGAGGCGGAGCACCATATCGGCCGAGTGGCCCCTGGCGGAATAATTTGCAGCTATCTCCTCTATCTTGCTTACCATTGTGGATGGGTAGGAGCCTTTCGCGAGTGCGCCCGCCTGCTCTTTTTCCTGGGCCGAACGCACCTGCGCCGGAGCGTCGCCGGAAAGCTGGCGAGAATCATTCTTCAGGTCCGAAGGATCTCCCTGGACGTCCGCTTTCGCTGCTTTCGCCTCATCTCCCATACCTTTTATCGAGACTTTTTCCTCCGGGAGGGAGGCCAAGAGGTCTTTATTCTCAATAAGAGCTGCCGGGTCCGCGGGGTTCTCATCGGAGAGAAGGTCGACCTGCCTGTTGAGTCCTGCCTCTGCCCCTGAACTGACTGATTTTGCCTGTCCCGTCCGGTCGTGTGCCTCATGAAGGCGATCAAAAAGCCCGCCCTTTCCACGAAGGATTTCACCATTGAGGGGCGCGAGGGGGACGTCCGCTTCCGCCGGCTCATCTGCGTGTGCCGCGGAAGAGAGGATTTCCTCAAAAGTACTGCTCCCTTTGGAAGATGTGTTCTGCGCGGCTTGCTTTCCATTCAGGAGAAGGTAGTCCTCGGAAAGCCCTTCAGCTACCCGGCCCTGTCCCGCGGACAGGCTGTTTTCAGCGGGACCCTTTATGGCGGTTGAGGTTTTTGACTGTATGGCTGCGAGAATCTCCGCGGGGATGGGAAAAGATCCCCTGCCGGTACTCTGCTCTCCCGACTGATCCGGCCCTGTCGCTGCCGCGGTTGACCCTTGAACAAGACCGGGAAACAGGGAACCGAGCAGCATGGCGCTCTTTGCGGCGTCGTCCGCCCCACGAGATGGATCCGAATCGGAGGATGGCGCCTTTGTTTCGCTCTTCACCGAAAGATCCAATGCCTTTGCCCCGTCAGCCGAAGAAGAAAGACCTGCGGCGCCTTCTTTCAATACAGCCAGAAGGGCGGCGAGGGAATCTTCCACGGTGCGTGGCGAATTGTCCACCGTGGCCCCTATCCCTAAAAAGGTCGGAAATGAGATGACCTGAAGGGGATTGGAACTCCCTGATGGGGCTCCCGATCCGCCGGAAAGGAGACTCCGGAGCTTGGGGTCGCTCTCCAGGGCCTTGAGAAGGCCTGAAGCATTCCCTGTATCGAGTGCCTGGGCAATTGCCTCCAAAAGGTCGCTCATGGTCTGGGTAGAACAGGCCTCTGCTCCGGCGGCGCTGCCGGCGCCGGCTGAATCAGAAGTGCGTGCGGCCAGAAGGACAGGGAGTAAGGCAAGGGCATTCAATATATCGAGTGACGTAGCCAGCTCATCCGCAGAGGCTGCCTTTGTCCCCGATTTACCTTTACCGCCCGTACCATGTGAATGAGCCCCCTTCGAATCCCCTTTCATAGTCTCTTTCAACACTTTGAGAAAGGCCTTGGGATCCTTCCCCGTGCCGTTGACCCCGGAAGAAGCAGCAAGCGGGCTTGCCTGAGTGCCAAATAATGTGGTTGCGAATGACGTTTCCATGTCCATACCTGTAACAAGAACCGTGCCATTGACAAACATAAGCAATATCAGTGAGTTAAAAACTTGAGAGCCCGGAAAAGAAAAGGAAATAAATTCCTCATGGGAAAATATTTCCTACCTGCGGCAGAAAACGAGGCCCACCGGTTCAACGAAAGAAAAGAGCGGATAAAGAACAAAATCGGAAATCGGAAATCGGAAATCGGAAATCGGAAATCGGAAATCGGAAATCGGAAATCGGAAATCGGAAATCGGAAATCGGAAATCGGGAGAGAATCAACCGAAGAGTTCTGTCATCACTAGAGACTAGAGACTAGAGACTGCCTTTTTACTAACCACTAGAGACTATCGACTGCCTCTATTATTGGCTGTCTCTATTCCGTTCCAAAATCCTCAGCGCCATGTCGTCGAGGGCCTTCTGCTCCTTCTTGTTGCCCATCTTCTTTTCTCTTTCCATGGCTTTGGCTTTCAGGGAGTCGAGCATCTTGACCTCTTTTGCCAGCTCGACAAGCTCGGTGGTTATGGAGGCGATTTGGGCGGTGATCTTCCGGGCTTCGTCGAGAAGATGCTCTTTTTTTGCATCGAGGGAAAAGAGGAAGTCTTTCAGCACGGAAAAATCGCTTCCCCCCATGGGTGATTCCATGATCAGGTAATTTCTTCCGATCTCCTCTTCCAGGCGGGTGACTGCTTGATGGGTTTTGTAAAGGGCGGCACGGGCGCGCTCCAGGTCGTTGCGCTTGTCGTCCATGACTTTGTTCTTTATCTCTATTACTCGTTCGAGACGGAATTTCGCCATGGCCCGTTATTGGTTTTGGGCGTAGAAGAGAATTTTCATGCTGTTGAAGCTGTCCTCCAGGGTGGCTTTTTCGTCTATTCCCTGTCGCATGAACATCCTTACCTTGTCTACCATGGAGACCGCGTAGTCGATCTTCTTGTTGCTCCCGGGGTTGTAGGCGCCTATGTTAATGAGATCCTCGGCGCGCTCGTATTCGGAGAGGATCTCCACCATCCTGGAGGCGGCTTCGACCTGCTCCCTGGGGGCGATATCCTTCATGATCCTGCTGATGCTCCTCAATACGTCTATGGGAGGATAATGGTTCATATCGGAGAGCTTCCGGGAGAGCACCACGTGTCCGTCGAGGATCGACCTGGCCGCGTCCACAATGGGATCGTCGAGGTCGTCGCCTTCGACGAGGACCGTGTAGATGGCGGTCATGGTGCCGACCCCTTCGCCGTTGCCCGCCCTTTCGAGGAGCTTGGCGAGGAGCGAGAAGACGCTCGGGGTGTACCCCTTGGACGTGGGGGGCTCGCCTATGGCGAGGCCTACCTCGCGCTGGGCCATGCCGAACCTGGTGAGGGAGTCCATGAGAAGGAGGACGTCATTTCCCTGGTCCCTGAAATATTCGGCCATGGCAACGGTGAGAAAGGCGGCCCGCACCCGGATGAGGGGAGGCTGGTCCGACGTTGCCACAATGACCACGGAATGGTCGATCCCGTCGCCCAGGTCACGCTCTATGAACTCCCGCACCTCCCTGCCTCGCTCGCCTATGAGGCCGATTACGTTTACATGTGCCTCCGTGTGGCGGGCAATCATACCCATGAGCACGCTTTTACCCACCCCGGAGCCGGCAAAGATGCCGATCCTTTGTCCTTTTCCGCAGGTGAGGAGCCCATTCATGCTCCGGATGCCCAGGTCGAGGGGTTCGGTGATGCGCCTCTTCATCATGGGGTTTACCGTCTCCCGGTAGATCGGGACGAAGGCATCGTGGACGATGGGGCCCTTGCCGTCCATGGGGTTGCCGAGACCGTCGACGACCCTTCCCAGAAATCCGCTCCCTGTCGCCGTGTTGACCGTCCGTTTTTTCGACAATATTTTTGAGCCGATGCCGACCCCCCTCAGATCACCGAGGGGCATGAGGAGTGTTTTCCCATCCTTGAAGCCTACCACTTCGGCATCGATGGGATGGGTGCCGTCCACGGGATAGATGAGCGCCGAGTCGCCTACCGAAGATATGGGGCCTTTGCCCTCGATCACGAGACCGACGATCTGGTTTACCCTTCCGTACACCCGGTAAGGGTAAAATCCTGAAACCTTCTCCCGGAGGGCGGCTTCCGCTCCCTCATCGAGACTGCTCATTCGTAAACCCTTCTTTTAAGCTCTTCTATCTGGGTCGATATCCTTCCGTCGATATCGCCGAAATTGGTCTCGATCACAAAACCGGGCTCCCGGATGGAATCGTCGGGCACGACCTTTACGAAGCCGTTTCCCTCGTAGCCGATGTGGTGTGCGTCGTCGGGTCTCACCCGGATAAGGATCTCGCTTTTCGTCTCGCAGATATCGAGGGCTTTCCTCACCATATCGGAGACGACCTCTTCGCAGTCGTTGCAGCGTCGGAGCACCACTGCCTCGGCAAAGGCGAGGGCAAGGTCCAGGGCCATGCCGTGAGCCCGCGTGACCAGTTGCTCTTTGAAGCCATCCAATTCACCGATATGGCGGGCGAGTCTTTTGGCGAGGGGCTCGACCTTCTGGAGGCCCATCTCGTATCCCGCCTTCTCTCCCTGGGTAAAGGCTTCTTCGAAGATCTTCCTTGTTTCCGCCTCGATGTCGACAGGCGGCTCTTCCGGGGGTTCCGGCTCGTCGGCCGCTGCATATTCAGCTTCGTATTCTTCTTCCTCTGTGGCCGCCTCCGCCTCCTCATTGCCCTCGTCATCGAACTGATCATCCCGGCGTACGGGAACCGGCTCGAAGAGGCAGACGAACTCGTTTTCCTCGTCCTTCTTCGGCTCCCACGCGGTCTCCCCATCCCCGAAAGACGAGGAGAGGATAAAGGATTCGACGGGATCAGACAAACTTTTCACCGCCCCTCGAGAGGATTATCTTCCCTTCTCCCTCGAGCCTCTTCGCGACCATTGCGACCTTCACCTGGGCCTTCTCCACATCGGAGAGCCTGACGGGACCCATGGCCTCCAAGTCCTCTTTGAGCATGGCCGATGCCCTTTCCGACATGTTGGCAAATACTTTGTCCTTCATGGATTCCGATGCGCCTTTCAGGGCAACCGAGATGTCTTCGGACGATACTTCCTTCAGGAGCACCTGGACTCCCCGGTCGTCGAGCTGGATGAGATCTTCGAAGGTGAACATGAGGTTCCGTATCTTTTCCGCGAGGTCGGGATCGAGTTCTTCGACCTTCCCGAGAAGCTCGGTCTCCAGGGCGCGGTCCATCTGGTTGAAAATGGACGCCACGACTTCAACACCGCCGAGCTGCCGTCCTTCGACCACGCCCGTTGCTTCGAGCTGTTCCTTGAGGACCGTTTCTATCTCTTCGAGAATCTTCGTGTCTACTTTTGCGAGATTCGCCATCCTCATCACCACGTCGCTCTGCACCCGCTCCGGGAGCGCGCCTATGGCTTCACCCGCTTTTTTCGTGCCCAATGTGGAAAGGACGAGGGCCGTGGTCTGCGGGTGCTCACCCCTCAGGACGTTCGCAAGCATTCGGGGATCACACCTTCTTAAGAATTCACCGGGCATGCCTTTTTTGTTCTCCATGGTCTCGAGAAAGAGCTCCGCCTTTTCGTCTCCAAGGCTCTGCTTGATGAGCTGTTTGAACTTGTTCTCCCCGCCGACTATGGTTTTATTCCGCTTGTTTAGCTTTTTCGTAAATTCTTCGTGGACCTTGTTTATCAGGTTTTCGGAAATGAAGGTGAGTTGGCCCATCTCTTTTCCGAGGGCCTCGATCTCTTCTTCCGAAAGGTCCTTGATGACTTCCTTCGATACCTCCTCATCCATAGTGAGGAGGAGAACGGCGGCCTTCCTTATTCCGGAGATTTCGTCGGCTGCTTCCATTTATATTCCTTCCCTCACCCATTCTTTTATTATAGAGCCCACCAGCGTCTTATCCTTCATCGCTTCAAGCGCCGGGTTGGGCGGCTTATCTTCGAGGGCAGGCGTCTGAGGCGGCTGCAATTGGCCTTTCTGCCCCTTCTCCGGTTTTTCTCCGCCTTTTATATAAAGGTCTTTTATCTGATTGAGGGGAAGGGCCTCGCCGCCCCGTTTTTTCAGCATGTTGAGTATGGGCCGTACCACGAAGAAGAAGAGGGAGAGAAGAATGGCGATGTAGAAGACGTATTTGCCCATGTTGAAGATCATCTCGTTCCGCTCCGCCTTTTCCATGACGGCCTTTTCATCGGCGAAGCTGTCCGTCTCGAAGGGGATGTTCTGGACCTCTATCTTGTCGCCCCGCTCCTCGTTATAGCCGACGGCCCGTGCCACGAGGTTCTTCACGTCGTTCAGTTCTTTCTGGGACCTGGGGGTATATTTGATCTCTTCCGTCTTGCCCGATTTCACCCTTTCATATTTGCCGTCGAGTACGATGGCCAGGGACATTTTCTTTATATCGCCGAAGGGCTCGACGATCTTCCTCACCGACTTGCTGACCTCGTAGGAGATCTGGCTTTCTTCCCTTTCGGACTCGTTGGTCTTCATGGCGGCTTCCTGTTTGGAACCGCCTGCAGGCGCCTGGCCGGGCAGAGTAGCCGTGGTCTGGGGGCTATTCGATGCCACTCCGGGCACGCCTCCGGGTTTGGGGTTCTGGCTCGTCGATTTTTCCCTGCTCTTCCTTTCGTTGGTGACCGCGCTCTTCCCGGGAGTATATTCTTCTTCCATCTTTTCGATTTTTCTCAGGTTCAGCTCCACGTTCGCCCGAACGATCGATTTGCTCGCGGGAATGAATTTATCGAGCATGGACTGGATAGATTCTTCCATCCTCTTCTCCACGTTCTTCTGGAGCTCGTACTGCTGCCCGGAGAGGACGAGGGGGGAGTCGGCCTGGCCGCTCTTGTAGAGGATCTTTCCCGAAGAGTCTATAACCGAGACATTTTCCGGCTTCAAGTTCTCGATGCTTCCCGACACGAGCTGGACGATGCCGCCTACCTGGTCTTTTGCGAGGACTTTGCCCGGTTTGAGCTTTAAGAATACGGAGGCGGTGACCTCCTTCTCCTTTTCCGTAAAAAGGGTTTTCTCCGGTATGGCGAGATGGACCCTCGATGCCTTTACCTCGGGCATCTGGTTGATCGTCCTCGACAGCTCGCCCTGTATGGCCCGTTTATAATTTATGTTCTGCATGAATTCGGTCATGCCGTAATTCGTCTTATCGAAGAGCTCGAAGCCTACCCCTCCTCCTCCCGGAAGTGAATTCTGGGATGCGAGCATGAGACGCACATCGTACACTTTTTCTTTCGGAACGGAGATGGTGTTCCCTCCCAGCCCGAGCTTGTAGGGAACCTTCTGCTCTTTGAGCTTGGTGACGATCATGGAGGCATCTTCCGTGGACAGACCGGCAAAGAGGGTATGGTATTGTTCTTTGCCCATAAAGGAAAGACCTATCACCAGGGCTCCGATGAGTCCCACCAGGATGGCCACATAAGTGTAGAGCTTGGCCTTTGGGATTTCCTTGAGCAGAGTCTTCGCTTTATTTAAGTATTCTTCCATCTCTTACACCTGCATCCGCATTATCTCTTCGTAGGCGCTTATGATCTTGTTCCTCACCTGCATCATGAGGTGATAGGAGAGGTCTGCCTTTTCCATGGCGATCATCGTATTGTGAACGTCCTGGGTTTCCATCTTCGTGAGCTTCTCGATCTGGTTATTGGCATCTTTCTCCAGCTCCCCTACTTTACTGATGGAATCCTTCAGGACCTGGTCGAAAGATACTGTCGCCTTTTTTTCCGGCCTGGCCGCCTTATTTTCAGCGAGGGACCCGAGGTTAATGTTTTCGATCTTCATGGCGCCTCCTACCTGCCTATATCAAGCGCTTTCAGGAACATGTCCTTCGTGGTATTGACCACATTGACATTCGCCTCGTATGCCCTTGTGGCGACCATCATGTCCGCCATTTCTTCCATGAGGTTGACGTTGGGATAGGTGACGTATCCCTCCTGGTCCGCATCCGGATGGCCGGGGTCGTGGACCTTTTGAAAGGGCCGGTCGCTCATCTTTACCTCCTCGACCTTTACCCCTTCGATCTTTTCATTCAGCATGCGGCCGAACATTTTGTTCTCCGAGAGGTCGGTGGGCGTGAAGGTGACTTCCTTCTTTTTGTAGGGTCCGCCCTCATCGGTCCTCGTGCTGTTTACGTTCGCCAGGTTCGTGGCGATAGTCTCCATCCGCAGCCTCTGAGCGTTGAGCGCCGACGCGCCTATTTTAAGAATGTTCAGGATTCCCATGATCAGCCTCCCTTTCCTTCGGTGATGATATATCTCATGACGGCAAATTTTTTCGTCATTATCTTGGTGAGGGAATTGAAATAGAGATTATTCTCGGTCAATTTCGTGACCTGGTCCTCCATGTTGACCGTATTCCCGTCAGTCGAATTGAGGCCGTTGTAATCCTCTTTCTCTCCCACCTGGATATCCTCGACCTTCCTCATGTTGGTCTCGAGGGCGCGGTTGAAATCGATATCTTTTTCCTTATAATGGGGAGTCTCCACATTCGCCACGTTGCCCGCGAGGACCTTGTGGTAGAATGCCCTTATGTTCATTGCTTTTTCGACCAGACCGAGCACTTCCATCAATACTCCTTCACAGGGACTTCGATCCCCATTTCTCTGTATTCGGTTATCTTGTTGCGGAGCGTCCTTACCGTGATGCCGAGGATGGAGGCCGCTCTCGTCCTGTTTCCCCTCACCGATTTGAGTGCATCGAGTATGAGCTTTGTTTCCATTTCCTTGACGGACCCTCCGGGGGCCGCTTCCCTTGCGTCATCCCCACTTTTAAGATCCGTCACTTTAATGACGGAATAGTTGGAAAGAATACATGCCCTGGCGATGGTATTCTCCAATTCCCGGACGTTTCCTTTCCACGGCTGGGCTTTCAGGTACTCCATGGCTTCTTTGTCGATTCGGGTATCCATTCCTTTGGAATACTTCTTCAATAAATATGCCACGAGCTCCGGGATATCCTCCCTCCGCTCCCTTAAAGGGGGTACGAGCACGGGAAAGACATTGAGCCTGTAGTAAAGGTCCTCCCGGAACTTCCCTTCTTCCACGAGCTTGGCCATGTTTTTATTGGTCGCGGCAATGACACGGGCGTCAACTTTCCTGGGGAATTTGCCGCCCAAGATCTCGATCTCTTTTTCCTGGAGCACACGCAGGAGCTTTGCCTGGAGACGGAAATCCATCTCCGTGACCTCATCGAGAAGGATAGTGCCCCTGTCAGCCAGCTCGAATTTACCCGGTTTCCTTATGTTCGCACCGGTGAAGGCGCCCTTCTCGTAGCCGAAAAGCTCGCTTTCAAGGAGGTTCTCCGGCAGGGCCGCGCAGTTTACGGCCACAAAAGGCTTTCCCTGGCGGTCGCTGTTCTCGTGGATGTAGCGCGAGATCAGCTCCTTGCCCACCCCGCTTTCACCGAGGACGAGGACGGTAGTATCCGACTTCGCCACCCTTTCCGCTTTCATGAGGACCGCCTTCATCTCCCTCGACGCATAGACGATCCTGCCCGAATTGACGGTAAGGGCCCGTTTCACCACGTTATAGAGGGTCTCCGTATTGAAGGGCTTCTGAATGTAGTCGAAGGCGCCTTCCTTTATCACCCGGACCGCGTCCTGGATCGTGCCGTAGCCGGTGATGAGGATTACGGGAAGGAGGGGGGACATCTCTTTTACCTGAGAGAGAAGCTCCATGCCGTTTAAGCGCGGCATCTTTACATCCGATATCATGACATCGAAGGGCTTCTGCCTCACCGCCTCGACCGCTTCCATGCCGTCTTCGGCAACGGAGACCGCGTATCCCGCCTTGCTCAACGATTCCGTGAGGGCGAGCCTCATGTGATAATCATCATCCACTACGAGTACGTTGGTCCTCATATCCTGTCCTTGGGGAGGTAGATGAAAAAAGAGGAACCCGAGCCTTCCGCGGATTCGACCTCGATGTAACCGTCATGGGCCTTTACGATGTTGTGGGCGATAAAGAGCCCCAGGCCCACGCCTTTATCCTTCGTGGTGAAGAAGGGGTTGAATATGTTCTTCCTCACTTCCTCCGACATGCCCGAACCGCTGTCCTTGATGTGGACGAGCACGTATTTTTCGTCTGACCTTATCTCCACCGATATCTCGCCGTTACGGTCGATCGCCTCCATGGCGTTGCTCAGGAAATTCATGAGCACGAGCTTCATGAGATCGGGATCGAAGCGGACGGCCCCGTCAAAGGGGCTCGAAAAAAGGACGTCGATCTCGCGGCTTTTGGCCGAGATCGACATGAAATCGAGCACGTCTTCCACGGCTTTCGAAAGCTTTCCGCTCTTGAGGGCCAGGGTCTTGGGCCGTGTATAGGTGAGGATATTATTGATGATACGGTCGATGGTCTTGACGCCGAAGAGCACGTGGTCCACGTATTGCTTCTCCTTCGCCCGGAGCTTCTCGCTTTGCAGCATGGAAAGGAAGAGCTCCATACTGCCCAGGGGGTTCTTTATCTCGTGGGAGATGCGGGCGGCCATTTCACCCATTGCCCGAAGCCTCTCGTCCCGTTCGAGCCTCTCCTTCATCCGCTCGATCTCGGTGACGTCCTCGAATACGACCACTTCCCGGCCTTCGAGCCCGTCCGCAAGGGTCTCTTTTCTCCACCTGAAGTGGCCCCTGCCGTTTTTGAACTCACCCATATGGTTCGCGCTGCTCTTGAGCTTGCTCAATATGCCGACGGAGCCGAGCTGCTCGGCCTTTATGTTGGAGAAGGTGATCTTCTTTTTCTCCGCCACCACCACCCCCACAGGCAGGGAGTTGAGGATCTGGTGGAGGTATTCCTTTGATTGGAGGAGCTCCCCGTTCTTCTGCTCGATCTCCTTTTTCAATTCCTTTATCTGGTTTTCGAGGGCATTGTAGTAGCTGATGATGGAATCGGAGGCCTTGGTGAACTCGGAGAACGCGTTTTCGAGGAGATCGGTCTTAGGGCTTGCCATGCAAATCGCGCTGCAAGATGCATACCATTATCGGGGGGGGAGTTGTGGGGGAGTATGTGTGGGGTAGGGCGGGCAGGCCCTCAAGACCGTCAACGGCGTGTGATCTTCAAAGTCGAAAAGTCGTGTGAGTCGAAAAGTCTTCAAAGCCGAAGAGTCTTCAAAGTCGAAAAGTCGTGTGAGTCGTGCGGCCACCGCAATTGGGCAGGCGGCCCATATGCACCGCCATGGTCCGCTCTAGCCCTCCTGCGTATGCATATACGCCTCCGGTCTGAGATGCTCCCCTGACGACGCATCTGAACCACCTACCCAATTGCGGCGTCCACTCGACGCGGCCACGATAAACCCGTGGCCGCAGGGGTTTAGCGTAGAAGCGTCGGGTATAGTTCATAGCCTCTCCTTGCGAGGGCACATTGTTTGTTATGTCAAATTTGTGACATTTCACGGTGCCGTGGGCACTCATGACTCATGTAGAGAGTAAATCCCGATACCTTATTGCGGGAAAGCTTCTCGATAAAAAAGCCCTGAGCATGACCTCCGAGAGCATCGCACACTTCCGGAAGGTGCCGAAGAGACTGCGCGCTACTTTAACGGTGGATAACGGCAAAGAGTTCTCTCAGTTTAAAGAGATAGAGAAAAGGACCGGCCTTGCCGTCTACTTTGCCGATCCTTATGCTGCCTGGCAAAGAGGGACCAACGATTCGAGATGTCTTTTGGCAATTATGAGCTTGAAAATAGAATGGAATAGGAGAACAATGAAATTATGGGAATAAGGATAGAATAATGGGAAAGCCTCCCGATGGGGAGAATGAGAGTTTGTCACGCCTGGTCAACTACGTCCCTTAGGCGTTCCCAGACGCTTTTGCGACGGGGGTCGGCCTTCGTCCCACTGTCCTGCTATTTTAGGACCCTCTATCCAAAAAACCTCGCCAAATCGCCCGGAAGCGTCCTGCCTTTATAATAGTTATCAAAATTGACTTCGAGAATTTCCTGGCCAGACTCTGGATCGGTATACCGTCGGAAATAAGTCCTGTTTTCGGGCTGGGCTTTTATGTGCTCTTCAAATTGCGTCCACCCGCCTAAAATTTCATGCGCGGCTTCCTTGACTCGTTCTTCGAAAGTGTCGCCTTCGCTACCGTCGTAGCGTTGCGCGATAATCCCCACCATAGCAATCTTTCCATATCGTAATCCATATCCATATTGCGCCTGTCCGTATCTATTATTCCAGTCTTTCTCAAATGACCTTTGAATCTCGTTTAAGTACTCGTATGCTTTGTACCCGAAGAAGTACTTTCGATACTGGGACAGATCGCACAAAGTCTTCCCGAAAATATCTTTCATGAATAATTGACGAGTGCTGGCTCTTCTCGACTGTCCCGGATTGCCGTTTATTGACAGGCAAATTCGCAAGAAAACCTCGCGATCGATGATTTTCGATCTGTCTATGTATTTGTTGCGAAGTCCATCACCAAATTCGCCCCTTTTCCTTTCATAGAAATAGCCAAAGTCTTGAAAGATGCTATTTTGTAATTCTATTTGAACTTTCTCATTGGACCGCCGATCCGCCTCGGTCACTTCCGTCTGATCATTCGTTGCCCGCGATATCGATTCTATTAACGCCAGCTTTTGGCTTTCATTAATTTCTCCGTTATTGTCTTCAGTAAATGTGATGACCTTAAGCAACACTTCCTTATTGTTAAAGAGTTCCATAGATAGAACAGACTTCAGTCGATCTTCGTATATTCTGCTCAGTGTGAACGCAGTCTGGCCCCCGTTTATTATCTGTGGATTTGTGACGATTAGCTCTGCCTCTCCCTTTTTGCCAATCCTATCACTATAGAACGTATTATCAGATAGCATGGTGATCCCATTATTATAAAGGGCAAATTCATTTGTACTGATGTTTGTAATGGATTCCTGGATGCGCCTATTCACTGATCCTGCCGCCAGTTCCAGATAACTTCTCGGATTATACTTTAGGACTGAATTTTTGTACTTATATAGAATCTTTGCAATTTCAATGGTTGGCACAAATAATACCGTTATATTGCACTCTTTGACCGCGGTATCGACATAATAATCTATCCTGTTACCCGCGCTCTTCGAGTTCACGTTAATTGTTATCTTTAGCTCTTTTGGGTCAAAGAAGGTCCCAGAGACAACAGGGAAAACCAATTCATTGTAGCAACGATCGTAATCATAAATCTGGGCAGGAAACACGGTTATAGACTTGATTTTGGGCTTATATTTGTCTTTGAGGTTAGCAAGGAGGATTACCGTTTCTCTGTATTTTGCATAATCGTCAATTTGTTGAATTTGATCGATCAACTTCTGTACCTTACTGTTGAACGGTATACCTCCAGAACTCTCCCTCTCGCCTTTCGTGATTCGGTCCAATTCCATATTGAAGAGGTCTTCCAGATCTATGTTTTTATTTTCGAAGTTCTCTTCGCTAACTCTGAATTTTGACTGAAGAAAATATATCCGTTTATGTTCCGCATCTATATAGTAGCCGTCGATTCCACCATCGAAGGTATCATCTGTTATGAACATTTCTCTTTCGCCAAAAGTGGCGAGACCGAATTTGACTTTCAAGAAGAGGTGTATATACGCCCGCGCTCTTGCCCTATTTAGCTCGTCCACATTTGTTTCTATCGGATAGTATCTTTTGTACTCTGCCGGAGCTTCTTTTCTGAGTTCATCTAATATCTTGACCAAAGTTTGATATTTGCTCATTTCACCTTGTCCTCACCTGGCAAAAATTCATTCGTGAGCCACTCGGAGACATCCCAAAAAGTGGCACTTGATCCTTCCCCAAACCACAATACATTTTTCCGTATAGAATTCATTCTCTTCCATGTGCGATGAAATATCAAGCAAAAACTGGGACACAATAAGAGACGTAGTTGACTATCGTGACTAAATTATGAAGGACAGAAACTCAAAGATCAGGGGTGCTAGGACATGGGCTGGCTTGTCAACATGGTCAACTACGTTCCCCACTCGCCAGATGGCTCTGCTTGTTTCCGATGGAAGTAGATATTTCCATTTATCGCTCGCCTCGCCGTTTCTTCAGAAATCTTCCAGAAGCCGCTCTCATGTAGGTCCCTTTTTGTGTCGATTATCTGGAATGGATGTAGCTTTTCAATTAGATGTATGTCCATGTCCTTCTCCCATTACAATACAGACCCGGTGGGTATCAAACTGGGATGTTCACCTCAGAGTACGCCGCCAATGTCCATGTTTAGGTAACCCTCCCCGGCAGCCTGGTTAGCCGTTCTGCTCCGCCAACCGATACAGACCCACATCTGCTTTACCCGGTTCGATTCCGGTCCCTTGCCAACAGTATGTTGAGCGAGGAGGTGTCGGGAAATCTTGTCTCAATATGGGATTTGGACATTTCGGCGGCATCGGATACGACACTAGCGGCGGCATAGTAGGTTCCCGCACCCGCTCCGGGTAGCCCGCGCTCTTCAACATTATCGCTCGAAAACATAGGCCTCCGACTAACCACTGAGCTTGCTTACACGAACTACATCTCGGAAACCGGCCTCGCTGGTTCCTCGGAACGTGCGCGGAAAATTAGTTCTTCAAAGATGCCCGTCCCCCTTCGGTCCCCCCTACGGCTGCAAGTCGCTTCGGGGAACGATATTGTTTTCCACCGCTTTTTCATCGAACTCCTTTACCAAATCCGCAATTGCGGCCCTGGCTCCGGCAACCAAAACATGGTCAAGCTTTAGCTTCTTGCCTTTAATCGCGCCCATAGAAGGATAGTCATCACAAAATTTCTGGTCAGCCAGCCCATCCTTATGAACCAGTAAGTGGCGAACTTCCAAATACGGCAGCACTGCATCAATCTTCGCTGCCTCAACATGAAGATCTAATTTGTTGTTGATCTTCATCAGCAGACCCTTAGTGTTCCTTAGGTTCTCCAATTTTCTAAACAGAGCGTCTGATACCAGCCTAACCACAGCTCCCCAGGACCCACAAGCCAGGATAACGTTTGTTTCAAACGTATCCTTGTGATCACCAATAAGCCTTCCTGGATCAAGGCCTTGTTGCGCTGCCCCTGAAATTAAATCTTTCAGATATATAGTCAAGTCCTCATAAGCATCCTTCAAGAAAGAAGCGCAGAGGGTCGATTTCAGGCGTGTTATAGCAATGTTACGATTGTGTACGCTTTTGGCACGGCAGGCCAACCGCGGATGGCGTGTAGGGTCAACGCAGTCAAATAGATATGGTGACTCAGGGGAACAAATTTTGCCTTCCGTGTTTGCGAAGCCGATCACATCTACCAGCTCGATATCGGCGTCGAAATGAGCGGCCCTGTTAAGAAATCTGACATAGTACTTGGTCTTCATGTTTATCCTTTAAACCAACTATTTTTAACTCATTACATAATTTATTCAATTTTACGCCCTTATTGACCTAAAATAAACCAAAGCTATGCTTTGCGAATTGACTCACATTAAATCTTACCCGAGGTATAAAGAGAAAGGGGGAAAAAGGGGTCGCCCATTAGAGGGCTCCCTGTCAAGAGATAATTCTTCCCCTACTGCAAAAACCTGACGGTCTGCAGGGAGTGTAATACCACAAAACGATAGGTTTCTTGCCATCCTTTTCCTCTCTGCGCCCGCGTCTTCGTTCGCTCGGTTTCGACCGGTTCATGCCGATCTCACCAGTCACCCATCAGGATCAAGGTTCTTTAAGAGAACCCCTGTC
>DASXUJ010000091.1 GCA_036504895.1 Syntrophorhabdaceae bacterium | reverse complement strand
ACGGTTAGCCCGCTATGGCGGCCGCTACAATCTCATCCCCAAGGGTCTCACCATCACGAGCGCCCGTACCCGTTACGGATCCTGCTCCGCGAGTAACCGGATCTCCTTGACCTGGCGGCTCGTTATGGCGCCTTATTCCGTGATAGATTACGTTATCCTCCACGAGCTTGCCCACATTAAAATAAAAAATCATTCGCGGCAATTCTGGGATTTTCTGGAGACCATGGTTTCCGACTACAGGGACCGGAGGCTTTGGCTTCGGGAGCACGGCCGGCTGCTTGTAATTTAAAGGGACCGGCAACAGCGACGGGACAAGAGCCTATCACTGGATACTGCGATACCACGGGAAATGAATCGCCATCTTATGCTCCATGTCGTCGATAATGAGGTTTGCGAGATCCAGGGGCCCTTTTGTTTCTCTCCAGCCGGCAGGCTCATATTCCTCATGTTCCTCCCGGAGGAGGAGGAAGTTCATGATCCGCTCAGGTCTCCAGTCGGGAATGGCATTGAGCGTCTCCCGGATAGCGTCTTCCACTTCTCTTTTACCGGTCCGGATCGCCCAGAGGGCAAGCTGTAAAATGTAAGGACTACGGCCATCAGGCGATTCATCTGCGTCAATCAGCATGTTTCGCGCAGCCCGACTCACCTGCCATCCGTTAATTTGAGATTCGTCGCAATCGGGCGATGGGTCCTGTTCGTGAGGTGCACTTTCCTTCAAATAGGCTCCTTCCGTGGTCTCTATCAATTTTTTTACCACAGGACGGTCCGCCTCGGGGAAATCATATTCACCGAGCTCGGAAGGAGAAACCCACCGTAATTCTTCGTGTTCATTAAGTTCGAGGGGACCATAGGCCCTGAAAGAGGCGCGATATACGAGAAGCTTTATCTTGTGAGGAGAATTCTCTCCCGACATGCCCGAGGCAAAGAACGGTCCTATCTCCGCAGTAACACCCAATTCCTCCTTCAGTTCCCTCTTGAGGCATGCTTCGTGGGTCTCGCCCGGCTCCATCTTCCCGCCGGGGAATTCCCACTTGTGGGCCATGGGATAACCTTCTTTCCTCTTCCCTATCAGGACCTTCCCGTCTTTCATAATAATGGCGGCAACTACGGTTTTTATCATCTTCTTATCATCCTGTTCCGGCTTTAGTAAATACGGCAGAATTCTACCATGAGAAAGAGGCGGGGAAAAGAGTTTATCGCACTGACCTTTTCAGGGCGCGTTCAAAAGTACCGAGCAGGGTTCCGAACCTCGTCCTTGAGAGAAGAAGCCCGGCCAGGATCCCTGCCGCATTTGCGACCATATCATAGATCTCGAATGTTCGGTAGACGGTGGTCCCCTGAAGGAACTCTACGATCACCCCTAAGGCGACCAAACTCGCGGCTATTAAAAAGGCGGCATTTCTTTTTCTGAATATCTGTCCGAACCACGACATCGTCGCCCCATATGCGAGCAGGTGGGCCGCCTTGTCATGAAAGGGGAAGTCCATCGCCTTGATAGGCCTGAGAGGAATAAGAGAGAGGTATATCACAAGGCCCACACACAGAAAACCGACACCGAGCCAAAGGGGGAAGAACCGCAGCCCGGCTGTCCCCTTTGAAATGGCGCTATTCCTTGTATCCACATCATTAGTGGGCAGGGCATCGATCACCGGACATGCTCCGAAGAATCCGTCGCACTGAATGTCACGATTCTCCATTCGGTGCCGTGGAGGCTGACGGTAGTCCAGAATACGTCTTTTCCGGAGCCTTTACCGGAAAGCCCGGAGAAGCCATGACCCTCCTTCTCGCGGGTGATGCATTCCATGAGCGGGACCGAGCTTAAAAAGTCTAATCCCGATTTCAGTTTTTTTCCCCTGTAGAGGACCCGCCCGTCGACCTGCATTACCCATATTTCGAGAGGGGACTCTTTGCCCGCATCTTCCGAGAGGATACCCGACATGAGGTCCTCGGGCTTCATGAGAACACTTACAGATCCTACGAGCATGTTCTGTGGTGAAAAGACCGGATGCTCCAGGTCCACTGCCTCGAACCCTTCCAGGGAAAGAAAAACATCACTCATTACCGGTTTTCCGCTGTGGTGAAGACGCTTCACCTGTTCCTGTCCGCTTATGTCCGCTCCTTCGAATTTCCCGTACGCCTGGGGCTCGACCATTTTCATCCTGCCTGCCCGATCCACAAAGGCGCAGTCAACCGCGAAGCTGTTTCTTTCGCAGAGACCCCGGAGAGCAATGCGCGCTTTGGGCCCCGAGATCCCCTTCCCGGAAAGTTTACTCGCAGTGAGGCTCAAATCTTTGTCAATCCCATGGAGGACGGTAGCGAGCTTCTCCCGGACCACATTAAGGAAAGGAGGTCGGGAAATTTGGGACCCCTTCTCCGGTCCGGCACAAGAACAATCGCCGGCCCCCGCTGCAACAGGAGCCCCTATAAGAAAAGCAATTGCGAGAAAGGCGGTAACGCGGGAAACCGCCTTTCCCCATTGGCATATACCGAAATTATGTGAGAACCTCTTCACGATAGAGTTCCTTTGCGTCGCCCGGGAAGGGCCTTTTATTTTAAGCCTGAGAAGATCAAGTCTTTAGTTTACCAGAAAAGGACGTCTTAATGTAAGGCCTGGACTGTGGTAAACGTTTGGCGCCTTTACGCCGGAGGCGAGTGCTCACTCAATGGGTCTTCCTCATTTTCAAGGACAGATTCCTATCGGTGTAGCGAGCGAAGTTAGTTATTTTCTGCTTGATTGTGATAAAGGGCGGCAATTCTGTTCCTGATTCCTGCCCGGTGCTTCGAAACCGTTCGACGTTCAACAACAGCAAGCCTTCGTGCCTGCCTTTATATCGGTCCAGCTCGAAGCGTTGGCCATGCCATAAAAAAGAAATGCGGTCTTTTATCAAAGGTTCCGTACCTGCTTTGGCAAGCTTCATCAGATTCATATACTGCTGTTCCGTTATCAGCTCCTCTTCCTCGATGCTCGTGCCCGATTTTTTTGTCCTGCCGAGAAAGTACAAAAGGGAAAAACCCTGGCTTCTTTTCTTGATCCTCACTATCTCATCCGCATCCTGGGAGCGCAGATAAACCTGTTCTATCTCGATAATCTGATGTGTCGGGAGATCCCCGTAATTTACCTGTTCAAGGAGGTACTTCTCTCTTGTCTCCATTGACTCAGGCATTCCCAATATTTGTGAGATTGCCGAAAACGCTTGCCTTATCTTGCTTTCAAAGTCGGCCCTGCTGTCGATTATCTTCAAACGCGGATGGCCAAGCCAGCTTTCCTTGATTCTTTCATCGATAAGGGCTGCTTCTTCGGCCGTTTCGAGCCGTGCGCGGTTGTTCTCTCCGGTGTAATATTCCCTGGCTCCATCGGCTGCTGTTACCAGATGCACGATACCGTGGTAGCGATCCCGCAGGGTCATCTCGTTGAGGCCCTTTCGCCGTAGCATTTGATCGAATTCTTCCGAAGGCATAAACGCTTTGATGTCCATTACGCCCCGATCGAGAAGCAAGACCTTCTTCCGTTCCGGAAAAATCCGTGCTACAGCTCTAAGATAAGTTTCTTCGAACGCAAGCTGCATATCCAGGATCGCTTCTTCATACATGATGACCTGCCTGGGTCTGTCCATTTTGCGCCTGTCGATCCCGTTGTTCGTGATGAGGGTCGCTGTTTCAGGGATTATAAAGACCATATACCCATAATCCGACAGCCGTTCCGTGAGGTAAGCCATCGATGAGGTCTTACCGCTGCATGGTCCGCCCGTAAGCACCACCATGTAAACAGGTTCAATTAATCGCGATCCGCCGGCCATTAAATTAACTTCTCTTTCCTTTTCGTTTCAAGGGGACTGTCCTTCCAAAGCCATGATACACCGGCTACAATACCAATAACCTTACCGTACTGCATTCCATCATCTCAATTCAGCCATTCGGAGATATATTAGCGCGCAAATAGGCCATTGCGCAACTCTTGTATGGATCCTCATCCGGATATCTGGTTACCCGGTTCATCTACGAATGCGCAGCACCATAGAAAGTTCAGGGGGAGATGGAGTGACCTCGCCATGTCGAATTCCATGGATTGCCCGGAAAGCCTGACAGTGAACCCATTCCGGCTGCCCTACAGGACCATGGCCATAAAATGGAAAAACCCCAAGGCGGTGAAAATAAAAGAGACGGCCGAAGCCGTCTCCGAGAAGACGTTATGACAGTCTTATCAGGATGTTATCCTGGACAGGAGGCTCCCGTTAGAGGTAATCCCCTCTCTTAAACTTCTCGGTCTCCACCGTGCATGCTACGAGGACGTTATTGAGCACGTGTCTCAGGGGGTCCGTGCGGGGGAGCATCTCGAGTGACGGTAAAAGAAGCTCCTTCTCATGATCCATTTTTTCGATGATCGGAGAAAGCTCTTCGAGGGGGACATCTGCATTTGCCAGCTTTGCCTGAAACTCTTCCAGGGTGCCCACCAACCGCTCGGCGCCGTCGACGATCGTGGAAGTATCCAGATTGAGCAGCATTGCCGTATCGAGGGACATCACGCTTCCGACTGAGGAAGGACCCTGAGCGGGTGAGCCCGCGGAGGCCTTCCTTTCCTCAACTGCCTCGCGCAGCAGGGTATCGAACTTGCCTGTCTCGGCTTTTTGATCCCGCGCCGCGTTACGGGTCGCATTGGGTGTCATATGGTTCGTGATTATCTTCATAACTCCCCCAAAAGTGGATTCACACTATCTCTTTCTTATTATCGTCGTCCCGGTCGTTTCAATTAAGAAATTATCTCTCAAGGCCGAATGTCCGGCACATGAGGACGATTATATAGTATACCACATCAGTTCCCTAAATCGTAGCGCCCGGTCTTACATGATGGAAAAACAGCAATTACACATATTTGAATTGCTCAGGCTATCGGGACCTCACCTTGCCTCCCCTACGAGAGGAAGGCTTTGGGTCTTCAATTCTCCTTTTTCAAAATCACCGTAAAAGACGATGTCGGTGAATCCCTGTTTCCTCAATCCTTCCTCGAGCTCTTGCCTTCTTATGGGGTAGAGGAGGATCTCGTTGGCAATCTTCTTTCCCCTTTTCTTGACGGTGAGCAAGGTCCTGAAGGCAATCCGGTTTTCCGAACCTTTAAATTCGTACCGGCGCTCGAATTTTATCTCTTCATCTTCTATGAGGGGGAGTTCCCGGATGTCGTGGTCGAGTATGTGGTCATAGTTGAGTATCTGAAAGAGGAAAGGAGCATTTTCTTTCAGAACGGTTTTTGTCTGCCCGAAAAAATCCTCTATATCCCGAGAGCTGTCGAGATGAACGAGGGTATTGCCGAAACAGAGGACTGCGTCAAATGTTGCGGGGCAGGATAAGGATGAGACCTCCCTCATGTCCTTATGGGCAAAGGCGACGAGACTTCCCTGCCGGATTTTGGAACGGGCTCTGCGGAGCATTTCCGCATCGGAATCGATGCCCTCTATCATGAAACCTTCCTCCGCCAGAGCCAGGGCAAGGTCTCCGGTGCCGCAGCCTATGTCGAGAATCCTTTTCTCATTGTACGGAGGCTCCACGGATGCCTTCACGAAACCTATCTGAGCCCTGTTTAAGGGAAATATGAGGTCATAAAAATCAGCGATCTCTTCATAAAAGCTCATGGCCTTCTCCTCTTTGGTTACGATTAATATAACACGGAGAGAGGTCCGAATCTTATTTGCTCCCGTGATTTATATTATTTTTTCCATGAGGACCGAACGCAATTTTGTTGATATCTCTCTTGCCCGGAGGTTGGATTATATTTATCATGGGGAATAATGAAGATCATCTCGGGCGGTCAAACAGGGGTTGACAGGGCGGCTCTCGACGCAGCCATGGATTCTGGTATCGAGTGCGGGGGATCCATTCCGGAAGGCAGGAAAGCGGAGGACGGGCCCATCGACGCGAAATATACGGAGCTTAAGGAGCTTTCCACTGACAGCTATCCGATCAGGACCGAAAAGAATGTCGTCGACGCCGATGCCACACTCATTTTGACCGCCGGCAGGCCCACGGGAGGCACGGTTTTCACCGTGGAATGCGCGAAAAAGCATGGGCGTCCGCACATTGTCGTAGATATGGAGGGAAGGGAGGACCGCGTCATCATCCACACGATAATGGCATGGCTTCGTGCCTCCCGGCCGGGTACTCTCAACATAGCCGGGCCACGGGAGTCGGAGTCGCCGGGCATCTACAAGAGGAGCCGCCGGATCTTCAATAATCTTTTTGTGGAAATCGAGAAAAATAAGGAAAAGTACCGTCTATAAAGCATGGAGAAAGGCAGCTTACACGGGGGACCTATGAAAAAAGCGGTGTACCTTGACCCGGTGGAGATCGAGCTCGGCTTGAGGCGGGCCATAGAAAAGAGCAAGCAGAACTTCATAGGGAGGAATTTCATTCCCTATACGTATACGGTAGTGATCGACGACAATGCCTTCGAGGAATATGGGGACCTCCTCAATAATATGGGCCGGATGCTCGGCGAATCACTCGATACCTGGATCCTCGATAAAGGATACGAAAAGGACGGGCCGGCGACTGTACAGTTCGAGAGAGGGCAGACCCAGGGCAGAACCTTTCTTGTTCAATTGAGCTACAGGAAGGTGGAGGAAATAGTCCCGGCCGATGAAGACGCCGTCCCGGGGCCTGATATGGGGGGCGGTGAGGAGAGGGCGGCTGCGGCGGAAGGGGGAGAAGCCGGCCCGGCCGCCCGTTTGGAGCAGGAGGGCGCCGGCATTGCGTTCCCGCTGGAAGAGAGGAGTATGCTTGTGGGGAGAGGATCGGATTGCGCGATAAAGCTCACTGATGACACTGTTTCCGAGAGGCATGCGAGGGTGCGGGTCGAATACGGGAAAGTCACCCTTGAGGACCTTGCGAGTACGAATGGTACCAGGGTGAACCTCAGACGGATACGAAAAACCGTCTTGTCGGAAGGTGACCGCGTTTCGCTCGGGGATGTAAATTTCACCTTCAGGTCGGCGCGTCCTTCGCCCGGAGATCGCGATAAGCCCGCAAGTCCCGTCGCTGAAAGGAGATGGAGGCGAAGACAGCCAATTCTTCCAAGGAAAGAAGACACATGAGAGATGGCCTGTGCTATAATCACCATCAAAAGAGGAACCCTTGAGGAGCGGGAATGGATTGTCCTTCGTGCGGAAAAGATCTGACCGGTTTTCAATATCTCTATAGATTCTGTCCTTTGTGTAATGCGCCTTTACCTCAAAATGCGGGAACCGCCGCGGGAGGCGGGCCTCATGCCTTCGGGCAGCGGGCAATCCCCCGGGATATGGTGAGGGGCGCCGCGATTATTGAGGCAAGGGCGGCCTTTGAAATATATTGGAAGGATGAACTTTACAAGGAGGGACAGAGCAATGCCCTCGAGATCAGTCTCATACCCGGGGCGGAGTTGAAAGAGGTTTCAGCTACCGTAAGGCTCCTCAGTCTCGGACTTGTGATCGAGCGGGAGAGCCTTCCCTACGTCAGAAAAAACACGTCTCTCTACTTTTACTTCAAACCCGATACTCCCGGGAGGCACATCGGGAGACTCACGATCACGTGCCATGACCGTGAAGGGCTTCCATCGGTTTTTGAATCGGAAGATTTTATTTTTCATGTCGAGGGGGAAGGGAAGGAAGAAAAAGGTCCCACCACCTTCCATATAGGGGATATCATAAGCGCAGGCGAAGTTTCGCTCGGAACGACAAAGGCGATTGACCGGCGGGCGCTCAGGCGGGAAGACTCGGAGATGGTAAAACTCGACGCCGTCTGCAATGAGGAAAGGACCAAAAAACTTCGAAAGCGGAATTATATCGATTGCATGATGGGGGAGGGGAAAAGGCTTTTTCATGAGGGATCGGGGCTGGTCGAAGCTCCGGGGCACAATTCCGGACATGAAGACGAGGATGCCGGAAAAGCCCTTGACCTATTGGCCCGGGCACACGAGCGATTTCGTCACGTGAGGCAGGAAGAGCCCGCCCACGAGGAGTCTCTCCACTATATAGAAAGGATCAGCGAACTTATGGCGGCCTTGAAGCACGAGGACGCCGGACTCGAAAAGGGAGACGCTGCACAATATACCTCCTGTATACTCCACGCCCCCCGCGAAAGAGGGCCGGGAAAGGTTTTTCTTTTTTCAAAGTCAATGATCACCTTGGGCAAGGATCACTCCAACGATATTGCCTTTCCTCTCTACGAGTATGTCAGCTCGAAACATGCGGTCATAAAAGTGACCCCCGGCGGAGAAGTCGTTATCAGGGACGTGGGCACGGACGGCAAAGGCAGCAGGAACGGGACTTTCCTCAATGGGGGAGATATCCAAATTGCTTCTCGGAAAGATTATCCTCTTCAGGACGGCGCCATAATAAATCTTGGGAAGAGTGTCGGCCTTTTCTGCCGCTTCCTCAGGAGCCCCGGACCTAACGGCGGTGGGCCCGGAGAAAAGGCCGGATCTAAAACCGCGACCGGCGAGACCTCAGTGGCCTTCTTCGATGTGAATGGAATGGGTCCCCCCGATGCGATCACACTGAAATCGGGCAACACCGGCATAAGTGATGAGTATGTCATGCTTATCAGGGAAATTACTCTGGGTGCGGAAAGGACGAACGGTATCGTGATAAAGGGCGATGGGATAGCGGACGTCCACATGAAAATCCTCTGCCGGGACGGCCTCTATATGATAGAAGACCTTAATTCACCCGAAGGCACGTTTCTCAATGGATCAAGACTGGAGCCCGGCGTGAAATGCAAGGTGATGGAAAAGGGTACGATTAGAGTGGGGGACGTAGAGGTAGGGATAGAGGTGGGGGAATAGGATAGACCGCCAATGGTGCCTGCATAATCAAGTTACTTGACAAAATAAAATCACGTGCTTTACTTGGAATAAGGGTGGGTAGCCCAGGCAGCGAGTAGGTGAAGGGATTATCCGAGATCGGAGTGAAAGGAATCCTCACTCCGGGCCTCTTCAGCGAAAGCCGAAATAGACCCTCCAGCGCGCAGGAGCCTCTGTGAAGCCGAGCGACCCCACCCTCTCTTTTTGTTCGCTGCTTGACAAGCTTATATTCCCGAGACTAGTATTTTGAACCCTTTCTTATGAAGGGGAATTTTTGCGGAGAGGCGGGCGCATGGAGACTGTACCGGAGGACAATGCAACGTGGATTCAGGGACTGATCGAGGATTTTCTTCGGTCGCCCGAAAATAGCCTCGCCAATGCGGACAAGGATCCGGCTTTTGCCTCCGCCCTCGTGGGGTTTGCCGGGGGAGAGGATCCACTCTTTGAAGAGATGAAGAAAGACATCGGTCCCTTCTACCTCACGCCCCTGGAAGCGTTTAAAAAGGTATATCCGGAATCGGAAGTGAAGGCGGAAGACCTTACCGTGATAAGCTGGATACTCCCCCATATAAAGAAGACCAGGCTCGATAACCGGAAAGAAGGTACCTATCCTTCGGAGCGCTGGGCCAGGGGGAAGAAATTCGGTATGCAGGTGGGCGCCAGGCTCCAGAAGCACGTTGTCGAGGCGCTGGGCAGGGCAGGTTATCGTGCCATGGCGCCGGTTGCCCCCTCTCATTGGTCCGAAGAACGGTCGGAGAAATATGGGTATGCTTCTACCTGGTCGGAGCGCCATGCGGCGTACGCGGCCGGACTCGGTACTTTCGGGCTTTGCGATGGGCTCATCACGCCTGTGGGCAAGGCAATGAGGTGCGGTTCCATCGTGGCCGAGATTGCCCTTCCCCGTACAAAGAGACCTTACGAGAGCCATACCGCCTATTGCCTTTTCTTCGCAGGCGGCTCGTGCGGGCTCTGCATTCCGCGCTGCCCTGTCGGGGCAATCACCAAAGAAGGCCACAATAAAGAAAAGTGCAGATCCCATGTTGACGGAGAGTGTATGGATCACGCGAAGAGTCATTACGGCCTCGAAACCAATGTGTGCGGCCTCTGCCAGACAGGGGTGCCTTGTGAATCGGGGGTCCCCGTAAAGAAGACGGGCCGGAGAGAACGCCCGTAGTGGGGGAAAGCCGTAAACGTAGTTGAAATAGAACATCCTGCCTCCACGGCAGGAAGATTTTAAACTCTCCTAAATCTTAAAATTCAAGAAAAGCGGCAACGAAGTCCGTCTTCTCAATATAGCCGGAAGTTGCCGCCTCAGCGGGCGCAGCAGTCTTTGAGGCTCCGGCATAACAGACCCCATATAAGGACGTGGCACATGAGAGAAGGGACCGGGTTCCGGGGAGCGGTGCTCAGGGCGATACTGGCGGGAATCTTTCTCCTCCCCGTGTTCGGCTGGTCGGCTGTACAGGCTGAGGGTGGAATGGACCGGACGGCGGGCCGGGGGGAGACCCTTTTCAGGGCCCGGATCGGGGAGTCTCGAGGGGCGGCAATGGCTGAGGCGGAAAAGAGCGTGCTTCTTGAGGCGGTGAGACCGATGGTACATCCCCTGGTTTTTGATAAAGAAAAAGTATTTCTTGCAAAAACACTGATGGAACGAAGAGAGGAGATACTGGAGGGGAAGCGGATAGTCTCGGATGAGGGGTCGGGGTCCGGGGGCCGGGAAGTCGTCATGGCCGCCTATGTGAGGGAAGATTTAGTAGAGGAGGCGATTCTCGGAAAGCTGCCTCGACGGGTCATCATCTTCACCGGGCCCGCCGATGGGACGGCATCGAAGGGTTATGTGGTGGATAATGCCTTTTCTTCCGCCGCGCGAAAAAGAGGATATAACAAGGTCGACCTTACAAAGCTTAATGACGAGCGCTCGAAGAGCCTCGTCGCCTCATTCCGTTCCGGCGACAGGACTGCGGCGCGACCCCTTTGCCTCTATCTCCTCGCGAAATTCATTATGGAAGGAAGCGCGAGCGCCCGTTTCAGCGAGCGCACGGGCGATATCTACTCCTCGAGGGCCGACGGGGCCGTAAAACTCACCGGGGCAAAAGGAGAACCATCGAGTTTTGCGGCAAATGAGATAAAAGGCTTTGGAAGTAACGATTCTTCGGCGAACCTGGATGCTTTGAAAAAGGCCTCCGCCCTGCTTGCCTCCAAAGCTGCGAAATCCCTTTCTTTCAAGGAACAGAAGAGATGACGGCCTATATGGCGTCGAAGTGCCTATCGAATACGTATTTCATTGTCTTTGCACTCTTTTTTTCTTATTATCTAAATTCAGGAAGAGGCACTCCGAAGGTGGCACGGGGAAGCCTCAAAAGGTGCTGAAATGAGAAGAGATCTAATTTCAGGGTTGATTATGATAATCGCGGCAGGGCTCCTGTTCTCTTCCCCCTGCCTCGGGTCAAGCCTTCAGACGGAGGCGATAAGGGTCCTCCGGAATGATGTGGCGCAGGCTGTCCCGGGGGGCAAGAAGATGAGCCGGGTTGCGGTTCTCGATTTTAAAGGGGATGAGAACAACCTCGTAAAGAATGCGGTCATTTCGGCAATCAATGAGCGCAACGGCTCCAGGGTCATGGAAAGGGTCGATTTCGACAGAATCCTTGCCGAACAGGGACTGCAGCTCAAAGATATCATGGACGAGGGAACGAGGATCAGGCACGGCAGGCTCGCCGGCGTGCAGGGGCTCCTCATGGGCGACGTATATCGCCTGAAGAGCGGCTTTATGTCATATGATCTCAAGGCCAACGTAAGGCTCGTGGACGTGGAAAGGGGCGAAGTCCTCCTGGCGAGGGATTTCGAAGCTTCTGCCGTGTCGCCTCTCAGAAAATATGTGATTGGAGGATCAGGGACGCTGGCTTTTCTTCTTGCGGCCCTTCTTTTTGTTTCCGCCAGGGCACGACGAAAAAAAAAGTTCCCAGGAACAGCGGGTGTCGGGGAGAGGGCCGATCACAAGGAGGGCATGGTGGCTGAGATAGATAAGATCATGGGAAATGTATCGGAGGCGAAATCGAGGCTCGTAGAGACGGGAAATACGGCGGACGCCGTGGAACTTAAGGATATCGAGCGCAACCTCATGCAGATGAAACGATCGGTGGTACACGGTATATACGGCCTCACCAATGCGGTCGGCGCCCCATTTTCCCGGGAGCCGCGGATCGACCGGGACGTGCTCTGGAGACTCGTGGACCTCGAAAGCCTTTCGCGGAAGATACGCCTCATGGCCCTGACGCCCCACGGAGACGAAGTGAACCGGGAAATCGGAATATTGAGAGCGGGCATAGGGGAAGTGGAAGGGGGGCTGGCGTACGGAAGGGCTTCCTCCCTGTGATGAAGGGATGAGATGAGAACACAGGACAGGAGATACGGATGAGGCGGTTTATCAGGTGTCCCGAAGGTCATTACCGGGCAGAGGGTGTGGAGGTCTGCCCGGAATGCACAGGCATGAAAGAGGGGCCCCGCCGATGCCCCCAATGCGCGGTCAGGGTAGACGCCGAGGCATGGTTCTGCAGCAATTGCCGAAATCCCCTTCGCGGGGAGCATAATCTGACGGCAGCGTCCCCCGCGCTGTTTTCTTCTTCAACCGAGCCGCTGGTGACGCGGCTCGTCATCCCTGACCCCCTGTCCGGTATTGCCGGCGGAATCCTTGTCAACCCGGGAGAAGAGGCATTTCTCGTCTCAGGAGGCGCTTATCTCGCCGTAATGGGGCCGGGAAATTACCCCTCTCAATGGATCGCCGAAAGGCTTGGCAAGACACAAGGGCCTGCCTTTCTCGCCATAGTGAGAAAGGGTGCGGTAGAGCTCGATTTCCGGCTGAAAGGCATAAGGACCGCCGACCCCGTGCTCATCGATGTGACCGCCGAGGTTCTCATGCGCATAGATAAAGCACCTTTATTTCTCGATATTGTGACGAAAGGCAACGGGACGTGCCGGGTGGGAGACGTGCACGCATTCCTGAAGGGGCCCATGCAGAATGCCTTCTCCGATCTCTTCGGCACGAAATCGATTAAGGAGCTCGAGAAGGATGGCGCGGCACCGCAATGGAAGAAAAGTCTTGAAGTGATGCTGGAGCACGGGCTCAAAACGACCCTCCAGGAGAGCGGGCTTTATCTTGCCGAGCTTAAATCAGTGGAATACGACCTCAGGAAATTTAATCAGGTAGTCGAGGCGCGGGAGCAGCTTTTCATCGGTAACGAAAGAGATGACGCGGAGGCGGGAGACCTGGAGAAAAGGATCGCGGTGAGGCGGAAGACCCTCGATCTCCTCGGCGATTTGTCAGCCACGGACGAGCAGGTGGAGGAATACCTCCTGGAAGAAGAGAAGGCGCGGCTGCTCAAGAGCCAGGAACTCGAAGACATAAAGGCCGCCCTCGAAGACCGTCGCATTGACCATAGGGTAAAAAGGGAATGGATCGTCCGGAAGCTCGAGCTCGAACAGGAGCTCGATTATGAGCGGAGGAAGCTCCTTGGAAAGATAGGGATCGACCGGGATGTCGGGGAAGCCCGGCTGGCATTAATCGACGTGGAGGCAAGGCTCGCGGGTATTCGCCTTGAAAACGAGCTGGTTCTGGAGAAGACGAGAACCCTCGCCCACATAGAGATGAACGAGCGCAAGGAGGAAAGCTCCCTCAAGATCATGGATGGCCTCGTGGAGCTGAAGAAGAGAAAAGAAAGAGATGCGGCGGAGAACGAGCTTTATAAAGAAAAGGAGCGATGCGAGATCAGGCTCCGGGAAAAAGAGCGGGAAATGGAGATGCGGCGCGCCATGGGTGTGCCCGTTGTTCCGCCGGATCCGGATGGCCGTTAAGGAGAATCGGTCCTGCTCAGGTGGAGACGGGACGTGAAAATGGCCGGGGACGGGATGAGACAAAAGACCGCAGGCGACGGAGAGGCTGAAACGAAGGTCCTGACCCCTGAAAAGGAGGTCTCCACGACCCCCGGGGGTTGCCTCGAGATCATCAGGACAAATAATGATTCCACCCTTCGAAGGCACGCTGCCGTCCATCTCCTTGGTCTCATAGATCGAGGCACGGCACTGGACGAGCCGGAGATCAGGAAGCTTAGACGCAAAGAGAAAGACCCGGCAGTGCATAACGCCCTCTCCAGGGTGATACACAAGCTCGGCTTCAGGAGGCTTCTCGATGAGGACCCTGCCGCCCCGTATGACAAAAAACTCTTGCCCCGGGAAGAGGCTGCGCTCTATGAAGAGATCGCGCGCCTGAAGGGCCTCTATGATAAGGCTAAAAAACAACCGGGCGCGTTTGATGAGAAATATATGGTTTCGGATAGAGAAATCGGCAAGGGGGGAATGGGGAGGATTTTAAAAGGCACGAGGCGTTCCGACGGAATGGAAGTGGCCTTCAAATATCTGATGCTGGACCGGCTCTCCCGTTATGCCGCCAGGCAGACTCTCACCGCCCTTTTTCTCAATGAAGGAAGGCTTCTTTCGGAAAGGCTTTCCCATCCCCACGTAATCAGGGCCTTCGATTATGGTGAGGCGGACGGGGAATATTTCATAGTCATGGAATATGTGGAAAGCACCCCGTTGATCGAATGGGCAGGCATTGCCGTGAGCGATTCCGGATGGTTCGAAGATACGGGGCTTAAGATACTGGGCGCCCTTGAATATGTGCACGAAGAAGGGGTAATTCACCGGGACATCAATCCGAAAAACATTATCATGGGGAAAGGGACGGTTCCGGCGGTCAAGCTCATCGATTTCGGGCTTGCCCTCGACAGAAGAGGGGGTTTTGTCGCCCCTCCCGGATTCCGGGGATATAACGGCGCCTATTCGTCTCCCCAGCAGAAGGCCGATTTCAATGATGTGGACGAGCGGGACGACATCTACTCGATTGGGGTCGTCTTCTCCGAGATCCTTGGGGGCAGAACGAGCGGCAACGGGATCGATGATGGGGCCCTCGCAAGACTTACGGAACGGGTAAGAGGGGTACTCGCCAGGTGCATGGAGAAGGAAAGGGAGAAGCGGTGGAAGAATGTTGGCGAGGTGCGGCAGGCTCTATTCCGATAAGGGTAAGGGGTTGCCGTCAAAATGGTACACTCTTTCAGGTGAGGCAATATGGATGAAGAGGAACGGATTTACCGGAAAGTGGAATCCATAGTCCGGCAGGATAACAGGTCGACCTATATCGGCGAAGACGACCTCGTCCGCCTGACACAGAGGGGAATCACCGTCACGTTCCACCTGAAGCATGAGAAATTGGACGTGATCAATCTCCTGAGGACCATAAAGAGGACCCAGAAAATCATCGGAGAGAAACTCGGCTACACCCTCGACGATATCAGGGTGAACATCTACAGGTCCGGGGCTGAAGTGCTCCGGGACGGAGGCCGGCGGAATCCCTACGCGTCATGGGCGGCGGGTTATTTCGACGGCGAGATCACCATAGTCTCCGAGGAGGACGATGAAGAGGAGGCCAAATCTCTCTTCATTTACCTTACCCATGAGATCATTCATTGCGCCGTGCACGAGATCACCGGAGGGCGCTGTCCCTTCTGGCTCGATGAGGGCTTAAGCGTTTTTCTTTCCCAGGAGCTTCCCGACGGGTACCTGGAGTCCCTGCACGATGCTTTGGAAACAGGGTCTCTCTTGCCTCTGAGGGGGCTTGAAAATCCTGATGACCGTATCCTCGATGACGAGGAGCAAAGGAGAATCGCGTATGCGGAGGCGGCGTGCATGGTGGAATGCCTGGTGGTGAGCCCTTTTCACGGATGGGAAAGGGTAAAGGGCTTGCTCCGGAATTTGAAAAAAGAAGATATGGATGGGGCGCTCCTCGAGCAATGCCTGAGCTACGACCTTATCCAATCCGATATGGAGAAGTGGGCGAAGAAGAAGATAGGAGAGATCATTCCGGCGGATAGACGGATACTGTGACGAGGGGGCAATATGGCACGAATACCGCAATCATCGGGACGGATGAGCAGCGATCCTTATGAATCCATGACGCACGAATCGCTCTATGGGGAGCTGAAAACGAATAACCGGGGTGCATGGACTTACATGTACAATAAATTCCTCAAAATGTGCAGATGGAAGGAATGGAGGCTCTCCGACGAAGAGGTGGAGGACATCTCCGCTGAGGCGGTGGCCGCCCTCATCAAGAGGATCAGGAGAGATGATATAGAAGAGATAAGGGATATAAAAGGGTACTCCCTCTGGGTGCTCCGGAACGAGATCACCAACCACTACAGGAGAAGTCATCCCGAGGCTACCATGGTCTCTATAGACGACCAAATCGGGATTGCGGACGAAAAGAATATGGTCGAAATAGTCGCCATGTTGGATACGGCATGGAGGGTGCGAAGCGCCGTGGCTAAGCTTCCCGATAAATGCAGGGGGCTCATCGACGCATACCTGCAATATCTGGATGGGGTATACGGGACATTTGAGGAGATGGCCGGGGTGCTCAAGAAGAACTCGAAGACTATTTACGGGAATATCATGAATTGTTTGAAGAGGCTCGCCGAGTTCGGGGAACTCAAGGGCCTCAGTGAATCCATGTAAAGGAGAGAGTCATGAACTGCAATGATAAAGACCTTTTGCTGTATCTGGAGGGAAAGGCAAGCGAGGAGGCGGTGGCCCATATAGAGGCATGCGGGGAATGCAGAGACGCGGTCGACAGCTTATCAGTGTACCGGAAAGTACTGCCCCGTTACCGGGAAGGCAAGAGATTGATCGAGAGCCTGGAGGAACATATGAAATCCTTCGACCCACGGGATGTGAGGCATCTGCCGCCGAGGATAGAGGAGATGCTCGGGATCGGGAATACCAAAGGGGCCGAAGGAGGGGAAAAGAAAGTGACCCCCTTTCGCAGGCCCGAAAAAAGAGAGGGGCTGCCCGAAGAGGAGAGCCGCTCTGTGAAGCTGCGGGCAGCGGCAATCCCTAAAGATCTCACTAAACCTAAAAAGAAGAAAGGCACACCTGAAGGCGGCGATAAAGAAAAATAGTCGCCTTTCCACGTCCGCGGGCCGGATTCTCCGGCCCTTTTTCTATCCCTTCAAGAAAATCCCCTTTCTCCTTCGTCTTATATGATAGAGACCGCACCCCATGTAAGAGGAGGAGGATATCATGAAAATTATGAATTTGATCAGGGCCCGGATAGATCGTCTGTTCGGAAAGAAGTCGAAGGACCTTCAGCCGCGGGACATACTGGACAGGCTGCTCGGAAGCATGGAAGAGAGGAAAATGGGTGGTTTCGACCGAAAATACCTGGTGCCCAACCGGTATACCCTATACCTGAACCCCTTCGACTATGAGGATATCTCGCCTTTCCTCGCCCACGCAGGGGAGCAGCTCAAACACAAGGTTCTCGACAGGATCAAAAAGAAAGGGTACACCATCCTTTCACCCTCCCTCTTTATCGATATACGCAAAGATGAAAGCCTCCTCCGGAACCAGCTCGTCATCAAATCTTCATTTCTCGAAGTGAATAATTCTGCGGCCCCGGCCCCTTTCAAGGCCCCGGGCATCGCTGATTCCCCGAAACCTACCCTGGTCCCCAGGAGACCCATGGAGCCGAAAGATAAGGAGCCGATCCCGGAGATATCGGGAAAGACCAATACGAAGGTTCTGGAAGAGAGACAGACGCGGGTAAGGGAAGAAGGGATCACAAGGTGCCTCGATGCGCCGCTCATGAATTTGGAGGTGATCGAGGGAACGGACAAAGGCGTCAGGCTCGCCCTCAAGGAGGGGGAATACGTCTTTGGAAGGGCGAGGGACGCGGACATACTCCTTAAGGACCCGGAAGAGTACATCTCCCGTAAACACTTTAAAGTAGTGGTTGCCGGTCAGACGGCCAGGATCCGGGACCTTGGGGGAAAGAACAAGACTTTTCTCAACGATATCGAGATCGCGGAGGCCTCTCTCAACAGGGGCGATATCATAAGGGTGGGAAGGACGCTCCTCAGGGTGGCATGACGTGTCCCCCAAAGAGATAATGATCCTCAACCTCATCTTCTCCTCCTCTTTGGGCATTGTGGCCCTTATGCTCCTCGCGGGCTCCCTGCGCAGGTCGAGGCGTCCGAAGAGGGAGGACCTTTTTCTCAGCGTGCGGAGGGATGGGGTGCTCTTCAGAAAAATTCCACTCAAGACAGGAAGGTACCGAATCGGCAGGGGACGGGAATGCGACATTATCCTCGAAGGCAGGGGAATACCCCTCATGGCGGGTGAGTTCGTCGCGGATAAGGGTCTTTCCTTTCGCACCCTGTCCGAATACAGTGCAACGAAGAACCGGGAGAGGGGGCTCCGGGAATTCGAGGTCGCACCGGGCGACGAGGTGGGCCTTTTCAACTATTCCCTATGCGTGGAGAAGGCCTGACCGTGGATGCTTTCGGCATGACCGACAGGGGCGTGGGCAGGCAGATCAATGAGGATTGCATTGTCCTCGATCATAAAACCATGCTCTATATGGTGGCCGACGGCATGGGGGGCCATGTCGGGGGCGGAGTGGCGAGCAGGAAGGCGGTGTCGACGGTCGCCTATATAATGCAGCGGAACATCGCCTCCTATGATACCGAATCTTTGAAGCATGACGAGCCGTTGATGGGCATGATCAAAGAGGCGATACATACCGCCAATCGGGAGATATATGAATATTCCCGCGGCGAAACCATGGGCACGACCCTTTCTATTGCCCATTTCTCGAACGGCAAGCTTTACATCGCCCATATCGGTGACAGCAGGATCTACCGGGTAAGAAAAAAACGGATGGAGAAGCTCACCGAAGACCACACGGAGGCGCATAACCTTGGAAAAGCAGGTCTTATCCCTCCGGAAAAGGTGGAAAACCATAGACTGAGCCATGTCCTGACCAGGGCCCTGGGCTCTTCGAAATCGGCGGCCCCCGACATCGCGTCCCACGCAGTAGAGGACGGCGACGTCTACCTCATCTGCTCCGACGGCCTTTTTCGCGTAATGGGCGCCGACGAGGTCGGGGGGGTGCTTGCCGGAAAGACCAGCCCCGAAGAGAAGTGCACGATTCTCATGAGGGAAGCCCTTCGAAGGGGCGCCCCCGATAACGTCTCCCTCATTGTCGTGGAGGCGCAAGGACCGATTTCGCGCATATTCTCCGGAATGAAGCGCAGATTTATGCTCCACAAGGAAAGAACTTTATGATATCATTAAAGAAGCACTATGACCGTCACTTCCATAAAGGATGACCAGGGGTTTAAGGGTTTATTCCCGATCGGCACGCTCATTCATTCCCGCTATGAAATCTTATCGGAAGGCAAGATGGGCGGCATGGGCATGGTGTATAAATGCAGGGATACCCGCCATGAACGCCATCGCGAAGTGGCCCTCAAGCTCATGCAGCCGAAGCTCCTCGACTCCTGTCAGGGGGTGGAGAGGTTCCGTCACGAGGCGGCCGTCTCGAGAGATCTCCTCCATCACCCGAACATCGTAAGGGTCTATCACGACGACGAATGGCAGGATGGAACCGGTAACGTCTGGTACTACATCCTCATGGAATGGATCGAAGGAAGGAGCCTCAGGGACCTCCTCGTGGAGAGGAAGAAGACCGGGAAGCCTTTCACCCTATGGGAAACATACCGGATCATCTCACAGCTCACCGCCGCTCTTTCCTACGGTCACCGCCAGGAGGAGAAAATTCTCCACCGCGACGTGAAGCCGGAGAATATCCTCCTCACCGACGAAGCCACGTCATCGATCAAACTAGCCGATTTCGGCATCGCCAAGATAATAGGCCCCGGAACCAGTTCCGGAATCAGCACCGCCATCGGGGTCTCACCCTATATGTCGCCCGAGCTGAGGGAAGGCAGGAGCGACGTGGACCAGAGGACGGATGTGTATTCCACGGGAGTGGTGCTCTACGAGCTCCTCACCCTCGATAATACGGCGGGGCCCTTTTGCCCGAGCGAAGTCAACGGGGCGGTCCCGAAAGAGATGGACGCCATATATAAAAAAGCCGTGGCCCCGAAGCCGGAGCAGCGCTATCAGGATGTGTTGGCCCTTTCCGACGATATCCTGACGGAGGCAAGGAAGGAAGGTGTCCGCCTTCAGGCAGGCGGCAGGACCGGAAGGTTTCCGGGATCGATTGCGGCGGGAGGGGCAGTTAAAAAAAGCTCCAGGGTCGCCATAATGGCCCTCGCTGCATTAATCGTGCTTGCAGGAGTTGTTGCCGCCTTCCTGGGATTCCATAACCGGCAGGAAGGCGGGGCGACACCCGGGAATATCGCAGCGATCGATGCACAGGAGCAGGCAGAAAAAGAGCGACAGGCGCGGGAAGAGACGGTCAGGGAAGAAGAGGCAATGAAAGAGGCCGAAGCGCGCAAAGAGAAAGAGGCGAAGAAAGAGAAAGAGGACGGGGAGAGGGCGCGCCAGGCCCGCACCCCTGAGACGAAACCTGCGGCGCCGAAAGCGCAGGCAAAAGAAGACCTTCCGGCGAAGATGAAGAGATGGCAGAAGCAATTGAAGCTCGCCACTATTCCGGACGCAAGCCCGGCCTCAAAACCCGACCGAACCGGCGCGACGGTTATCGCGGAAGAGCCCGGAACGCAGCCTGAGCCCGAGAAAAAGCCGGTACAGGCATCCCGGGAAAGAGGGGCCATGGAGCCGCATAAGCCGAGAGCGGTGGAGGAGGGAAGGGTCGCAGTCCCCTCCGGCTCAACGGCGGACCTCTACTACAGGAAGGGCCTGCAGTTCGTGAAGGGCAAGCATTTTCTCCAGGCATCGGGTGATTTCTCGAGGGCCATAGAGATAGACCCGGGGCACGAGTTGAGCTTCTACTGGCGCGGAGTATCCAATTACAAGCTGAATAACTACACGAAAGCCCTCTCCGACTTCACGAGCGCCATCAGGATAGAGCAGAACGATCTTTACTATCACTGGCGCGGAGTTACTTACTTCAAGCTGAACAATTACTACATGGCGGTAAACGACTTCACCCAGGCCTTGAGGATCAGGCCGAATAATATCGACTACAGGTGGCGGGGCGCGTGCTATTCGAGGCTGGGAAAGCAGATGGAAGCCGACGCCGATTTTGCCGCGGCTTCACAGATGGCCTATGAGCGCGGTCCTGTCAGGGGCAGTCCCTAGCGCTGATGGGTTCTCACCAAATTTAAATAAATTCTTCCTTGCAGGTCATTTCATTCAGAACTTTGCCCTTTCACGTCGTCTAACAATATATGGAAGATATAGCGGCCTTAGGCGGCATGAAGAAACGAACGATGGAGCTGAAGTATCTGTTCCTGGTCCTCACCTCTTTGGGAATAGGGTTCTTCCTCCTTCACCAGCACCTCCTGAGGAAGGCCTTCCCCCTCCTCGCCGGCTCCGCCTCGGGAAAGATGACAGACCTGGGACCTTATGTACTTGCCCCTTTTCCGAACGGCATCGCCTTTGCGTTATTCGCAGGCCTTTTTCTGCTCGCCCACTTTTACCTGAGAAGCGCCGTGCCTGAAGGGGACCCCTATATCCTTCCGGTCCTCGCATTTATTTCGGGCATAGGCTTTATCATGATACTCCGTCTCGCCCCGGACCTCGCGGTCCTCCGGGGCGATGCCCTGCGTCATCTTTCGGCAGCCGGCCACGCCGCACGGGTTACGGATAACGTGCGCACCCTCGCTCAACTGGGGATGGGTCACCTCGTCAATCTGTGCGTGGGCATGCTTGCCTTTCTCCTCACCATCCGGCTCTTCAATAAAAGGTTCTTCGCCTGGATTTCGGGGAGGAGGTATATCTGGATAGGTGCCTCAACCATACTTTTTCTGGGTACATGGCTTTTCGGCGCGACCATAAACGGAAAGAAGCTCTGGCTTTTCGGTTTTCAGCCCGTGGAGCTTGTGAAGCTCCTCGTCCTCTTCTTTGTCGCCGGTTACCTCTATAATGAAGGCAAGGGCATCACCTTTCACGGGAAAGGCAAATTCCTCACATGGTGCGGCTATACCATCCCCTTCGCCGCCGTCTCCCTTCTCGCCTTCGGTCCCACTATCCTGCAAGGCGATTACGGAGGAGCAGTCCTCCTCTTCGCCGTCTGTTTCATTATGCTCCACCTCGCGGGGAATAAGGTCTATATCACCCTTCTTGCAGCCTCCAGCCTCGCCCTTATCGCTTGGCTCTGCTATACCCTCAATTTCCCCCAGGTGCTGAAAACGAGGATCGACATGTTCCTCGATCCCTTCGGCAGGGGGGAGGCAATGACCACCGTACTCTGGTCCATCTCCACAGGGGGCATTTTCGGAAACGGCATAGGTTTCGGTCTTGCCCACCGCATTCCGGAAGTCCAGTCCGATTTCAATTTTGCCGCCATTTGTGAGGAAATGGGCCTCCTGGGAGGCCTCTCCCTCATGGCCGCATACGCGGTTTTGCTCATGAGGCTCTTCAAGGCGTCTCTCACGAACCATAACATATATAAGAGAATACTCGTCATCGCCATTGCCCTTATGATCGCCCTCCAATCCTTCATCATCCTCGCAGGCAACCTGAACGGCATACCCTTGACCGGCATCACCCTGCCTTTTTGCAGCTACGGCGGCAGCTCGATTGTAGTCTCCTTTATCATGGCGGGTATAGGAATCAAAATTTCGGGAGAGGAAAGATGAGCTGGAGGCTCAGGATTGTGGCCATTGCCCTTGTAGCGTGCGGATTTTTCCTCGGCCATCTCCTCATCGACAGGATGGCGATCAATCAAAAGAAATATGCCACCTCGCAATATATCGACAAAAGGTTCGTCGAATTGGTGGCTGGTCTCGGGAATGCGGGGGCGTTCACGGTACACGGCAGGCTTGTGGGCATTAATGATGAAATCCTCGGACAGAAGGGTCTGAGCCGGGTCACGGTGGAAAAAGTGAGGCAGGCCGTCGATTCGGGGGCCATCTACAGCGCACGGGGGCAGGTGGCATTTAACAGGCAGTTCTGCGCAAAGGCAAACCCCAAGAAGGAAGAGATCATATGGCGCGGCGGCTTCTTCGACAGGAACGGCATTCCCCTTGCCAGGACCACGGGTAACGAAAAATTCTCGACAATGGAAAGGGAGTACCTGCGGGGGCGAGAGTTTTCCCCTGTCATCGGCCACTTCAATCCCGTCTATGGCACGCGAAACCTTGAAAAGGAGATGGACGGCTACCTGTCGGGCCGTGCCCACGACCCCGTCTTTCATGAAACTGACAATCCTCTCAAACGCATCATAGTAGGGGACGATATTACCCTTACCCTGGACAGCGACCTTCAGAAGTACGGGTATGACCGCATGACCGGCGCAAAGGGTGCGATCGTCGTGATGGACGTGAGATCGGGTGAAGTGCTCGCCGCGGTGAGCGCCCCTTCCTATGATCCCAACGCGAAAGACCGGCGTGTCTGGGAGAAAGTAGTGAGGGACGGGGAAGAAAAGCTCTATGAGAATAGGGCGTTCTCGGTGCTCTACCCCCTCGGCTCGACGTTTAAGACGGTGGTCATGCTCGCCTGGCTCGATTCGGCAGGCATGGGAGACCATAGGCACGGATTCAGCGTGCTCTGCACGGGCAGGAGAAATGCCTATAATATCGCCGATGAATACAAAGAGCACGGCCATGGAGCGGTGGGCCTGGAGAAGGGCTTCATCCAATCGTGCAACCCCTTCTTCAGTGAGTTGGGGGTGCTCATGGGACCGGGAGTCTACCATTATGCGGTAAAGCTCGGCTTCATGGAGCCCATAAATCTCGTGCCCCAGATAGAGGGCCACGGCTACTACGCCATGAGGAGCCTCGCCTATTCGCGGTATGAAAACAGGAACGGAGAGATGAAGCTCGTAACCTTCTCCAGGCAGGACTTCCGCAGGAACAAGGGGATCGTCGCCCAATGCGCCATAGGGCAGAACCAGGTCACCGCGACGCCGCTCCAGATGGCGATGGTGGCGGCAGCGGCGGCCAACGGGGGAAAGCTCCTCAATCCTTACGTGGTGCGGGAGATAAGGAGCGGGAGAGGGGAGGTTATGATGGCTGCCGGAGAGCCGGTGGTAATGAATGACAGGGTGATGAACCGGGAGACGGCAAGGATTGCCAAAGACCTCATGAGAAGGGTGATGACTGAGGGCACGGGCAAGAAGGTGAAGAAGATCTGGTACGAGAACGGAAGGTTTACCACCGAACCGGCGGGCAAAAACGGTACAGTCGTGCCCGTGGCCGGGAAAACAGGTACGGCGGAGACGGGCCGGGATGAATTGGCCCACTCCTGGTTTATCGGCTTTGCCCCCGCCGATAATCCGAAATATGCCATCGCGGTCATAGCCGAAAACAAAGGCAAGGGCGGGGCGGTCGCGGCACCAATGGCGGTAGATGTCCTCGCGCGGGCACTCAACGGCAATAACAGCAGAACAACCATAGCTAGCAGATAAGGGAAACGAGTATCGAGGCTTGGGTGAGTTTACGGTCACTGGAATGGCGGGGAAGCTCCATATGAACCGGTATGCACCGCCGGGGTCCTCCTCCGTACATCGAGTACGGAACCCGTGAAGCAATCACTTTCCCCGTGGCTCTGTTTCCTGATTTTAGGGGATTTTTATAGGGTAATCAGTGAAGAAGTCGCTCTGCCTATGGTGACATATCCCTCCTTCTCGTGGTCTGTGAG
>DASXUJ010000090.1 GCA_036504895.1 Syntrophorhabdaceae bacterium | reverse complement strand
GCCGGAGAATGCAGATAGTAGATCGCCTCGTAAAGAATAACCACGTCGAGGCTCCTGTCGTCGAAGGGGAGCTGATGGGCATCCATCTTTCTGACTTCCAGCCGCGTACCGTAGTAGAGGCCGGCGAGCTCGACCATCTTGTCGTCAAAGTCACCGCCCACGACACGTTTCGAGACCTTTGCGAGGTATCCGAGGCCCTGGCCGGAGCCGCACGCGATTTCAAGAACTTCCTTATCCTTGCAGAATTCTCCGGCGAAGCGATACCGGGTATACATTCTCTGTACCTGTTCCCGAGCTACATTATATCCGGTAATCTCCGAAACTAAAGTGTAATCGACCATATTGTTCTCGCCCTCTGCTATACTTTGAGGGTCTTGATCCTCCGGCACGCTTCCGCAAGCACCTCATCGGTTTTTGCGAAACAGAATCGAATTAGCTTCTCCCCGCCTTCATCATGATAAAAGGCGTTTCCCGGAACACTTGCCACCTTGACCTTATCAAGAAGATACATGGCCTTCTCCTTGCTGCCGGCGCCGGGCAGGGAAGACGCGTCCGCGAGCACGTAATATGCGCCTTGAGGGACAATCGGAGAAAGGCCCACGGAATCGAGGGCGCCGCAAATCATATCGCGCTTCCTTCTGAACTCATCGCATAAGGCCCCGTAATACTGCTCCGGGAGCTCGAGGATGCCCGCAGCCACACCTAATTGGAGCGGGGCGGGAGCGCACACGTAGACCAGGTCGTTGATATATCCGATCATGTCCGCCCACTTTTTATCTGCCACGCTATAGCCGATTCTCCAGCCCGTAATACTGAAGGTCTTGGAATAGCCTGATATGGTGATCGTCCGGTCCGCTATTTCAGGAATCGATCCGGGACTTATGTGTTTCGCCCCGTCATATATAAAGTACTCGTAGATCTCGTCGGTAAAAACAAAAATATCATGGCGCAGCGCAAAATCGGCAATCCACTTCATTTCAGTCGTATCGAATACCTTGCCTGATGGGTTGGCAGGGGTGCATACCATTATGCCCCGCGTTCTGGGAGTGAAAGCTTTCTCCAGGTCCTCGGGCCCGAACTTCAGGTCCGGAAGGCCCAGCGATACGTATCTGGGCACCGCGTCTACTGCCAATAGAGTATTAAGATGATACCCGTAGTAAGGCTCAAAAAGGATCACCTCATCCCCGGGATCAAGCAGCGCAAGACATGCGCAATAGAAGGCGCCTGTCGAGCCGGCGCTCACCGTGATATTCGTCTCTGGGTCTACATCAATCCCGTTGTGCTGCGCGGTTTTTTTCGCTATCGCTCTCCTCAATTCCTGAAGGCCGTCATACCTCGTGTAAGAATTAAACCCGTCGTCAATCGCACGTTGGGCGTTTCGGGCTACCGGCTCGGGCACACCCGTGTCGCAGACGCCCTGGGCGAGGTTAATCCCTCCCACCTTTTCACATTCTATGGTCATTACGCGAATCTCCGCCTGCGATATTCCGTCGGCGCGTTTACTTAATCTCAGTCCCATAATAGATTCTTACCCCCCTATTCCCGTCTGCCCTATGGCCTATCTTATTTCCCATAAAATGACCTTACCGCCTCTATAACCAGATTTACCTCACCATCGTCGATCTCGGCATTGAGGGGAAGGGAACAGACCTCCCTGCTGATCGACTCCGTTTCGGGAAACCCCCTGTCCTCCAGAATAAGTTCCTCGTGCCTGTAGTAAGGTTTTCTGAACTGAGTCAATACCTCTATGCCGTAGTTTTTGAGATATTCGGAAAAATCATTGCCCTGCTTCGATCGGACGGTGTAGTTCTGGTAAATGTGGTCCCTTCTCGGATCGTCATAATGGGGCAAAAGGAGATCGGGCAAGCCCGATAATGCGGCACGGTATCGTTGGGCAATCTCTTTCCTCCTTGTGATCCACGACGGAAGATGGCGGAGCTTTACGTCGAGGAATGCGGCCTGCAGATTGTCGAGGAGACACGTGAATCCGTGTCCGTGATATTCCCCGGTATCTCTATCCTCTCCGTTATAGCGCATGCGGGTGGCGAAAAGGGCCACATCCGGATCATTGGTGGTAATCGCTCCCCCGTCGCCGTAGCAACCGAGGATCTTGAAGGGATAGAAGCTCCAGCACCCTGTCAAGCCCCATGCCCCCGCGCCTTTGCCGAGTATATTCGATCCAAGACTCTGGCAGGCATCTTCCACTATAATGAGGTTATGTCTGCCGGCGATCTCTTCGATACTCACCATATCGGCCATATAGCCGCTCAGATGGACGGGAATGATGGCCTTCGTCTTCGATGTGATCGCTTCTTCGATTTTGTTGACGTCGATATTAAAATCTTTCCCCACGTCTACCAACACAGGCCTTGCGCCCACGTTCACCACGGCCGATGCAGTCGCCACAAAAGTGTGGGCCGGCACGATGACTTCATCCCCTGCCCCTATTCCCGCGGCCCTCAATGAGATATGGAGCGCGTCGTAGCCGCTGTTGAGTCCCACCGCATACTTCGTTCCCACAAACCGGGCGAGGTTCTGCTCGAATTGCTTTAACTGGTCCCGGTCAATCAGATCCCCTTTTTCCATGACTTCGAAATATGTCTTATCTATCTCTCCCCGTATTCGCTGGTAACTCCTTTGGGGATCGACGAACCGTACCTTAATTCCCATAACTTTTCCCTTTCTCCTTTCGTGCCATATCGAATATCTGCTGAAAAATATTGTCCGCCGTCAATCCGTGCGTATCTCTCAGAAAATCCGCATCTCCCATGGCTGTCCCCAGGGGCTCGGATATGCCGAACCTCTTGAAAAGCCCGTGATAATGGCTTTCCAGAAGGACCTCGCCTATTGCGGACCCAAGGCCTCCGCTGATATTGTGCTCCTCGATCGATATGATGATTTTACGGGTGGAGGCGGTGCTTTTTATTGTCTCCACGTCCAGAGGTTTCAGGGTGTGCATATTAATTACCGTGGCCGCGATTCCTGTGTGCTCCAGACGGTCCGCAACGGACAACGCAACCGCCGCCATACTGCCTGTCACGAATATTGACGCATCAACTCCTTCCCGGAGAATCATTGCTTTTCCGATCTCAAGAGGAGGTGTGGCGTCATGGAGGACGGGGTCCCCGGTACGCCCCAATCTGATGTACATGGGGCCTGCAACCGTCGCAGAAAGCTCGGCCACGCATCGTGCTTCGACGGGATCGGCGGGAACAACCACGGTCATGTTCGGCAAAGACCTCATCAACGCGAAATCTTCAAGCCCGAAATGAGTAAACCCCTCCATCCCGTAAGTGAATCCACCGCCCACTCCCACCAATTTTACATCGAGGTTATGGTAGGCGATATCGACCCTTATCTGCTCGTAAGCTCTCATTACGAGAAAGGGGATAATTGAATAGCAGTATACCTTTTTCCCCGAGAGGGCCAATCCTGCGGCGACGCCTATCATATTCTGTTCGGCGATGCCCATATCGAGAAACCTGTCGGAAAACCTTTCCCTGAATTCATCAAACAACCTGAAGCCGAGATCCCCTGTCAAAAGGTAGAGGTCGGTGTCCCTCTGTGCCATGTCGCACAGGTGCTTCACGAATGTATCACGCATTATTGAGCTCCTTTATCGCGGCCTCATACTCTCTTTCATCGGGGGCGCGATAATGCCATAGCAGCTTATTTTCCATGAATGAGACGCCCTTGCCTTTTACGGTACGGGCTAAAATGACATTGGGCTTATCTTCCGAAAAAGGCAGACCTTCTAAAGACGTGCACACTTCCGCGAGGTTGTGTCCGTTAACCTCCCGTACGGCCCATCCGAAGGATTTCCACGTATCGGATAAATGGGCGAGATCGATTATGTCTTTCGTGTAGCCAAGGGCCTGCATGCCGTTGCAGTCCACCACGCTCACCAGGTTATTGAGTTTATGCTGGGAAGCGAACATGACTGCTTCCCAAATCGCTCCCTCATTCAGTTCCCCATCACCCAGGATCACGAAAACCCTCTGCTTTTTTCCATCTTTTTTGGCCGCAAATGCCATCCCGGCACCTACCGACAGACCATGCCCCAGGGATCCCGTTGAAAGCTCTATACCTTTTGAAACATCGCGGTTCGGGTGTTGTTCCAGGGTCCCGCCATTCTTGGCGAACCCCTTCAAATCATCGGCGCTCAGGAAACCCCTTTCCTTGAGGACCGTGTAGAGGGTCAGGCATGCATGGCCCTTGCTCATTATGAGCCTGTCCCTGTCGGCTTTTGACGGGTCCGCGGGATCAACGTTCAAATATTTGAAATAAAGGGCTACCAGGACTTCAACGATCGAAAAGGAAGGCCCTATGTGGGGGCTTCTCGTCCGATAGATCAGCTCCAGTATCTCTCTTCTGATAGTTTTGGAAATCTCGCTCAACCGGCCGATGTCGCAACTGGTCGTCATGCACTTTCACCATTTGTCCTCGTTTTAATAAGGGTACCAAGGGTCTTGAACAGAATTTTCATATCAGTCATCATGTTTTGCTCGTCAACATATTTCAGGGCCAGCTTAATCTTCTCCGGCTTGATCTTCTCTCTGTACGCCGCGTGGGGATCGGCTGCTCCTTTCAGTATCTCGCCTTCATTGTGGAACTCGAGGGACGCCCAATCGGTGATCCCCGGTCTCACTTCGAATATACGTTTTTCTCTTTCGCTGTAGGTTTCCACCTCGGAAGGGACTTCAGGTCTCGGCCCGATAATGCTCATCTCCCCCTTAAGGACATTGAGCAGTTGGGGCAATTCATCCAGCTTGTAATCCCGCATCACCTTCCCGGCCCCGGTGACGCGGGGATCGTCGTCGGAGGTAGAAGGCCCGCCGATCTTCTCCGCATCCACCACCATGGTCCTGAATTTGAAAATTCTAAAAGTCTTGCCTTTCCTCCCGACCCTGACGCCCCTGTAGAATATGGGACCGGGAGAACCCCGTTTTATTCTCACCACGAGGTAAAGGAGTAAAGGGCTCAGTGCGATCAGTCCCATTGTTGCTGCAGCAATATCAAATATCCGTTTTAATATATTATTCATTTTTCCTTCATCGGCCCTTGGTGCGCCCCTCAAAATTACTCGCGATCTCCTTCCTTCACAGATGTTGTCATGTTAAAATCCCGTGCGCCTCTTTCCGAGCTTCCTTTCCTGATACCAATTTCTCTCAGCTTATCCATTAATTGGCGAGTCCTTTCTTCTACTCCAGTGGAATTAAGATGGTAGGGGCTGTCGTAAAATAGGTCCAGGTCAAAGAAAAAATCCTGCGGAGCCCCTATCTGGGCTATTCCGTTCGTTGCGAAATATTCCTGGAGTTTTTCGAAATAACGGCGGTATTTCGCCGTCTCGTATTCTTTGAAATAAAGTACATTCGGATAGGAAACATAGA
>DASXUJ010000089.1 GCA_036504895.1 Syntrophorhabdaceae bacterium | reverse complement strand
CCCGCAGATTTCACAGGACCCGTATTCCCCCAGCTCAAATTTCGTCAATGCCGCATCGATGGCCGAGATCTGTTCTTTCTCCCGTTCGTCCATGGTGGCGATGACATCGATGAGGGCCTCGTTCTGCGCATCCTCTTCAGGCTCGATCTCCGGCTCGGACAAGGCAACCCGCGTTTCCTCGCTGCCCTTATGGGCCTCGAAGATCTCCTGCCGTTTCCGGATTAAAATCTCCCGCAGCTTTGCATATTCCTCTACCCTGTCCATAGGACCTCCTTAAGCACAAGCACTTCATGAGGTAAGCATAACCATGGGATTTTAAGGTTGCAATACAAGGGGGAGGAGGATTCAGACAGCCGGAAGCTTATGAGCCATCGCCTTATTCTATTTCCTCCCGGTATATACGGTTTACACGCCAATTCACACCAATTTCGTCGATTGACCCCGGTTGCGGGAATGCTTATCTGTAATTTATACACAGACTGGCAGGCGGCTACCCTTCAATTCACGCATCTGATGGATTCCAGCCGGGCTAAAATGGATACTGCCAAGCCTATACCCGCATTTGCAGAACGAATCGTCGATTCAGAGGAAGACCGAAAGGATGAGATCAGGTCATGCGCGGTATCCGGGAACGAGGATTAACGAGGCGATGAACTCACCATCTGAATTGTATCCTCCGGGTCCCGCAGTAAACGTAAGGACCCGGCGTTTCCGCATATTCCTCGCAATGTTACTGTTGGTCAACGTCGGTTTTGCTGTCTTTATCGCGCTGGGTCTCAATAAGTCCTCTTTACCGGACAAGGAGCCCCGGGTGCTTTACTGGCTTAACCGGGCCAACCTGCTGAGCACCATGCCGGGCGAGCCGGATGAGATCGTATTTTTAGGAGACAGCCTGACTCAGAATTTCGAGGTGGCGGAGCTTTTTCAGAACCTGAAAGTGAAGAACAGAGGCATAAACGGCGATACCATCCTGGGCGTGTCCCGGAGACTAGAACAGGTCACGTCACATAAACCCAGGAAAATTTTCATAGAAATAGGAATAAATGACCTGCTTCAGGGCCACTCCGTTCGGAACGTACTGGCCGGGTATAGATCCATTGTCCACCATATCCGCCAGGAAAGCCCCGCTACCGAGATATATATCCAAAGCCTCCTGCCCACATCCTGGAATATTTACGGAACGAATGAGCCCGTCCTCGGGAGGATTGTCAAACTGAACACCGCCCTGTCAGCACTGGCGAGGAAAAACGGCGCGACCTACATCAACCTGTACGATCGCTTTCTGGCAAAGGATCGATTGAACCCAGACTACGACAGCGGAGACGGGCTGCATCTCAACGGTCAGGGGTATCTCATGTGGAAAAGCATCGTTGAAAAGCAAGTAAACGAGTAGGAACCCAGCTCCCACATGGCATGCCTTCCCGGGGGAGAGTCTACCGGTCCCGCGAAAAGGACAACTATGGGGACATCTCTTTCCCACTTTCGGTACAACAAAGTAAAAATGGAAAGGGATGTCCCCCTCGATCTCGCATATTTCCGGCAACGAGAAAAAGGCGAATTCGCCCGGGCGAGAAAGAATTCTAAAGTAAAAAAGCCAAGCGTCCCCTAAGCGTCCCCTAAGCTTCCCCAATATTCCATTGTCAAAGAGCAGTGCTTCCGCCGCGGCCGTGGAGCGGGTACCTGAGCGCCCGATAATGCCCCTTGCCGCCTCACCCGCAGATGTGGTCATGATTCCCCATCCTGCTCAACGAAAGGGGTTTCACGCCCCCCATCCGACATTTCCCGGCTTGTGCCTCTTGTGAGTCACCATGGGGGGGAGGGGGGTGTCGTTTCGTTTTCGCGGAATCATTAGGGTTTTACCTCATCAAAAAACTCCTCTATGAGTTTGAAGACCTGTTGGACGAACGCCTTATCCAGGGTTTGGCGCCTCGCCTGGATGGACTTTACGAACACATCCATGGCAACCGCGACCGAGTAATAGACGTCCGGCTCCATCCTCTTATGAACGTCCGCAATGGCTTTCACGACGGCGCTGACAGGCATAGGTAGCCTGGACGTCAATCGCGGTAGGCCCCAGGGTTGCAAAGAACCCCTCATACCGCTTTCTCTGCGCTTCAAGACCGGCGATAAGCTCGGTCTCACCCCTGTCCGCTTCTTTCACTGTCGCCTCCTCTCTCTGTTCTCTTAAGGCACGGCCCTTCCAGCCGCATCGGTCCGCCCATGCCGAGATCGTGGTCCTGTGTATGACAAGCCCCTCTGCTGCCAGACGCCGCGCCGCTTTCCCGGCGTTATTGCCGCATTCCTTCCATGCGATGTATGTCTTTTCACCCGTATCTTCATCATACTGTACCCGCATGGGAGTGCTCCTCCTGTCCCCTTATCGGGGAACCCCGGCGCCGGGTACTATGCAAAGGGACGTCCGACCCGAGCGTCTCGTGAAGACTAACAAAAGGGCCTTCACAAGTCTCTGAAAGCAGTTGAAAAAAACTCTCTTTAGACGCACGCCCACCCCGGACGTGCTCCGGCCGGACCAAAAGAAAGACTTTTGCCGAAAACCTGCGTGCCGCCCGTAGTTGCGGCTATTGAAATACTGAAGGATGTCTCGATCGCTCAGTTAATTGAAAGTGACCATTTTGAGTGGTTTTTAGGAATCTCGGTGCATATATTTGTTCATGACGGAGCGTAAAGGTTCTGAATGACCTTATTATGGCCTAAGGAGGCACTATGAAAACTGCCGAAGTTACCTTACCGGAAGTCGCCCTTATTGCCGGCACACGTGCTATGTTTGGCGCCGGGGTTGCCCTGCTTCTTGCAGACAAATTGCCCGACGACCAAAGGAAAGCGATAGGATGGACTCTTACCCTCGTTGGGGCGGCGACGACGATCCCGCTTGTCATTAATTTGTTTGGTAAGAAATGATCGGCTCATGTGGGAACGGTTAGAGACGTAATACTTATCCGCTCCACCTCAAGCGCAGATCGCTACTCAAGCACCACCCAAGCACAATTCCTTTTATGAGACGGGAAAGAAAGTGAGAGTGAAGGGCACCTTTAAGTTTCAAACGGCAGAAGCAAAAAGTCTCTCTTTTTTTCACATTTCAAGGGGCACGGAAAGGGATTCAACTAAAAGGAAATTACAGCAGTCTATCGAATTCATCGACGGTCAACCGCGCTTGCTTTAAGATGTGGGAAAGGGTGCTTTTTTTGATAGGGCGATGAGCAGGAACTGTGAGCTTGAGAGTTTCTACGGCAGTGTGCTTGTGAAGCCGGATATGACTCCCCTTTTGCCGCACAACTACCCATCCATCCTTCTGCAAGCCCCTTATAACCTGGTCAAAAGACAGACTCGGTACCCTGGTCATACTGCCAGGTCGATTATCTCTGAGTTGGGAGTAAATATATGATCGTCATCTGTGGGTTCAAGATAAAGCTCGATAGCCTCACGGATGTTCTTCAAAGCGTCTTCTCTTGTATCCCCCTCGCTTATACAGCCAGGGAGGGAAGGTGCAAATGCCGTATAACCGCCTTCT